>JAAYQK010000078.1 GCA_012519325.1 Gracilibacteraceae bacterium
CATTCAGATTGTAGCATTATATTTTTTATATGTCAATACTATTTGCAAAAATTAATTAACTTTATGGTGCCTGCCTGCCAACTTATCAAATTAATTATCATAAGCTAACAAGTTGATGGATATGCACTAAATTTATAATTAAGGCTTTGGCATTTATGGAAGCTTTGGAAAAAGAAGCGGAATTGAAATACCAGATGGAAAATCAGCCAATAAATTGGATGACATTGAACAAAATGAAAACTTCTTCAGATTCAAAACAGACATAGCAGCCTCTATTTTTGTCTTTGTAGGATTAGTATTTAACTACAAATAAATTTAGTAATATATGGCAATTTTTGAAGGAATTTGATAGGCATATGTAGAACAATAATTATATATTATATAACAATAACGTGGTGATTTAAATAATGCGGACAATAATAGGATTTACAGGTTCGTTCGGGAGTGGCTGCACTTATATTGCAAAAGAGTTCATTGAAAAAATGGGATATAAATATATTTCGCTCTCTCAGATCTTGCGGGATATATATTCTGAAGAAAATAATGGAGCAAAATGTGAATTTAACAGGCATGATATGCAAGAATATGGAAATAATATTAGAAAAACTCGCCATTCAGATTATTTAGCTGTTAGAGCATCCAAAATTATTGAAAAAGACGGAAGTAAAAATTGGGTTATTGATGGTATCAGGAACCCTAAGGAAGCAAAATTTTTAAATTCAAAATACGGCCGATTCTACTTAATCGCCGTTTTTGCTGATTATGAAACTAGATGGCAGAGAATCAAAGCTAATTACAATGATGACGAAAGATTTTTCCACCTTGATGATGAAAGAAACAGTAATGAAAGTATAGAATATGGCCAGCGAGTAAGAGATTGTTACAATATGGCTGATTATATTGTATCAAATAATAAAAGTTTTGAGCCCAAAAGTAAATATTACTATACACTCAAAGCAAAGATAGATAAATTTATTCGCTTGATTAATGGTGAAATCACATTTGAACCATCTGAAAGAGAAGCTATAATGTCCATGGCTTATGCAAATAGTCTGAGGTCTAGCTGTTTGAAAAGGAAGGTTGGATCAGTTATAGTTGATATGTATGGTAACATATTTAGTTCTGGATACAACGAAGTGCCAGTTGATCATACAAAATGTGAAGAAGAATGGGGAACCTGTTATCGGGATTTTTTAAGAAACAATTTTTCTTCAGAAATAAAAAAGGCAATTTCTGATACAAAACTGCAAGAGACTGTTATTAGCCTTTTTCAACAAAACTTTAAAATACTAGACTATTGCAGATCGCTGCATGCGGAAGAAAACGCAATTTTAAACGTAGCAAGATTTGGTAGTTCAACAGCCCTAAGAGGTGCAACCATTTATACAACTACTTACCCTTGCAATTTGTGTGCAAACAAAATAGTACAAGTTGGTATCTCAAGTATAGTATATTTAGAGCCATATCCAATGCAGGAAGCTAAAAAGATTTTATCTGATAATAAAGTTACACAAGAGCCTTTTGAAGGTATTACCTTTAATGGATATTTTAGATTTTTGGAGGTATAATTATGATTATTTGTCCAAAATGTGGTTGCCTAATAGAATTTAATTCTTATTTCGGTGAATACTCATGCAATAACTGTAAATGGAAAGATGATACTTATAAAAGGCAAAGAGTAGAACAATATAGAAAATTTACTTCCCAAAACACCGAAGATTCATTACATGGAAAGAGAGATAAAGAAATTGTATGTGTCTAAAGCTTTCTTTAAGCACAGTTATACTTCTTTAAAAAGGTAGGAATTCTATCCTGAATTTAATATGTTAAGTTCTATCTTCTGAAATCTCTTAAAACCAGTAATCTCCAGATAATCTCTAAATCGAATTATGTCAATAATTTAAATCAATATAAAAAACCGCAAATCATTGCGGTTATTAGCTTAAAAAATGGTGTGCCCGGAGGGATTCGAACCCACGACCTTCTGATTCGTAGTCAGACACTCTATCCAGCTGAGCCACGGGCACATTTTCATTTTTGAAGTTCATTTTCCATTATAATTAAATGACCTTTATAAGTCAATGTATAAAAAAGGCTCTTAATAGTCAATACGTACGCCGTCAACAGCCAAATCCTTTATCCATAAAAATTTCCTCAGAAAAATACGTATCTGATCATTGCGAACTTTGATTCCTTCTTTTATATATACATTAACCCCATCAATGCTATACATATTAAAGCTTTCATCTTTATCCGGCTTCCCCAACTGAACTGTCGGAGCTTGTATGGAACATCAGCCGCCGCCCGCTGAATGTATATACAGGGTTATTGAGTCATCTTTAGCATGTTTTTTAATATATTCCGCAGCATTTTTTTCGATTATTATATTCAAAAAATCCACCCCGTTCCCTTTCAGATTATTATCAAAAGCTCATAAATATTTAATTTTATGAGCTTTATTATTTGTATTAATCATATTATGATTGTACTGTGCTCATTCCCGGCAAATCTAAAATGTACACGCAACATTCAAGTATTAGATATCACTTTACTCTATTACCTCAATTTCTTCTTCTTCCACTTCTTCTGCTTCTGCTGCTACTTCCGCTTCTTCCACTTCTTCTGCTTCTACAATGCTCTCAGTATCTTTCACTTCTGTTTTTTTCTTTGATTTTGAAAGCATATAAACTCCTGCTCCTATCAATGCAACAGGCATTACGCTTCTTCTAATTGACCAATAAAGATCCCCTCCTAAGATATTACGGATTACTGAATACCTAAGAGCATTTATTACTCCAAAAATCCCCAGAAACAGCATTGCCATGCCTACAGCCCTTTTGTTCTCTATAAATATGTTATAATCAATTATAACACTGTCTTCTACTTCTTCTCCCTTGTTAATCCTTCTTCTTATCGCATAGCTGTCAAAAAAGCTGAAAAACCAGGTAGGTACTATAATAAGCAGCATCATACTTTCCGTATTTAAATAGCTAAACAATACAAAAGCCGAAATAAATCCGAACATCAGCTGAAAACCCCTCTTGAAAAGGCCCATATACATTTGAGCTGCGCCTGGAACTACGGCGAAACAGAAAAATGCAAGATTTTTGAAAAAGCCGGGCTTTTGATACTGCCTGTTTTCTGAGAACAGCGACTTTTGAATACAGCTGCTGCATATCTTATTTCCATTTACATCAACGGAGCATTCTTCACAAATAGGCTGCTTGCATTTATCACAGATGTATTTTGCTTCCGATCCCTTATGATATTTACAATCCATTTTACTTTCCTCCTTCTTTTTCTTTTTCTATCCTGCCTACAATCCCATCCAGCTGAGTGATACCGTATGTCAGTTTGTCTATTCGCTCATTTATCGAACTTAAGGGTTGAGATATCCTTTTTGTGATGTTTTCCCCGGTATTATATAAATCATTTTGTACACGTACCAAGTCTTCTCTTGGAGCCATGTTCAGAATTAAGAGTATCAAACCTGCTGCAACAAGGCTCATTCCCCAGTTGGCCAATTCCCCCAGTGTGTTCTTGTATGATTTCTTATACCTTTTGAGATCTATGGACGACATAATAGAGAATTTCAAATCCGCGGGAAGCCTGATATTTTTCTGAATATCCGATTTCAGGAATGCTTTAAGCTCTTTAATTTCTGCTAATTCTCTTCTGCATCTGTCACAAGACTTGAGATGTTTTGCCACTGCGTGGCTTTCCAGTTCGCTCAGTTTTCCCAATGCATATTCATGAAGCATTTTCCTGTTTTCATCGCAGCACATCACTTTCACCTCCAAGAATCAACTCTCCCATTCTAGACTTTAACAAGTTTTTACCCCTGAAAAGCCTGGTGTCTATGGTACGTTTGGGAACACCGGTTATGTCAGATATTTCCTGCGGACTGAAGTCTTCAAAATAGTAAAGGATGATTACAGTTTTATAAATCTCAGGAAGATCTTCTACAAGCTTTCTCAAGTTGTCCGCATTCTCCTGCCTTATTAAGGCTTCTTCAGGTCCTCCGTCTCTGTCTGCTGCTGTATCAAAGATTTCCATGTCTGATACTGTCTGCAGCTTCTTTTTCCTTGTCCAGTCGATACACCTGTTTACTGCAATCCTGTACAGCCAGGTGGAAAAAGAGGCTTTACCCTTGTAACTCTGCAGGTTATTATATAGCTTTATGAATATCTCTTGGGTTAAATCCCTTGCTTCCTCCTGGTCATGAGTATAGTGGAAGGCTGTGGAATATACCTTTGACTGGTATCTGTCAATTATTACGGAGAATAATTCAGTCCTTCCTTTTACTATGTATGAAACCACCTCTTCATCCCTCAATACTCATCACCCTCCTTTACTGCCCATCTATCTATTAATACGAATCAGCTTCCCTGTGCACTTCAAAACACCATAAAAAAAGAACTAAATGTTTTACACTGGTGTAAAACATTTTCCTTGACTCGTATGCCGTGAAAAGCACTATCTGATTTTGTAATGATAGATATTTTTCATTTATACGAAATATTTCATTACTTCATTAAAACTGTGAATATATCCTTCAGACATCCCTATCAATTTATCCTTCGACTCCAGGGATAATTCATCGGCCATGGCAAATACCTTCATGCCCGCCGACTTTGCCGCCATCACACCTGATAAGGTATCCTCGAATACAAGGCAGCGACATGGGTCAATTCCCATATCCTCAGCCACCTTCAGGTATACATCGGGATGAGGCTTTCCTTTGTTAACCTCACAGGAGGTTCTGATATTGGAAAAATACTTTCTTATTCCATGGTTTTCCAGCATACAGTCTACAAGTTCCCTGGAATTGCTGGTAGCTATGCCTAATGTTAAGCCTTTATTATAAAGTTGCTTTATGAATTCCTTTGCTCCGCTTTTCAGCTTGATATGCCTCTTATAGTAATCCTCGGCCATAAGCCGCCACTCTTCCTTTATCTCTTCCAAAGACTCCGGGAGATTGAACCTGGACTTGAAATAAATCGCCGTTTCGGAATAGCTCATTCCTTCTATTTCTATCTGAAGCCTTTCGGGAAGAGGAATACCTCTTTTACCCAGGAACTCAATATCCACCTGCTTCCATATCCACATGGAATCTATCAGCGTACCGTCAACATCAAATATTACAGCCTTTATATCTTTGTACATATGCCCTCCATAATTATAATAATCAATGTATTATGTACAATTTACCACAACAGTATAAAAGAATAAAGGCTCAATTTCTGAGCCTTACTTTATGCTGATACTGCCATTATCAGTTATGAGCTCTATCCTGTATTGTCCTGTTCCCAGCCTGCCCTGTGCGACGGTATCCTGCCCCTCCTTTTTTATCCGCAGGGGCTTGTGGCAGTCGATACTTCCAAATTTTGTCCTGGCATATATATCTCCGTTATTTGTACTTTCCGATTTGAAATAAATATCCCCAAAGGCATTCTTTATCTGTGCATCTCCGGCTGCGTCTTCTGTTTCAATTCTTCCGTTCTTGTTTTCCACTGTAATACTGCCATTGACCCTTTCAACGCTTATGTCTCCAAAAGCATTGACCAGGTCTGCTTTGCCTTCAACTTCCCTTACGGAAATCCGTCCGTTGTTGTTCACTACCTTCAAGTCTCCTTCGACTTTTTCCACTTCAATATCTCCAAAGTGATTCTTGATAACTGCGGAACCTGCTATATTTTTTGCCGTAATATTTCCATTAGTACTGGCTATATCTGCCTTTCCCCCTATGTTCCTCACTTCAATATCTCCGAAGGAATTGTCAATATCCACATCTCCGCCTATTTTTAGAGCTGTTATATCACCATTCTTGTTTACTATTCTGCATTCTCCCTCTATTCCTTCTGCTTCCACATCTCCGAATCTCTCGTTAACTACAAGGCTTATTTCTTTCGGTACATATATAACAAAGTCAATCTGAGCCCTTGCATAATCTCTCCTATTCCAATTAACAGGGTCTTTGGGATAAATTTCTGTGACTTCTCCCTCAATTATTTCAACTGCATTTTTTACATATTCCTTTGCCTTGTTTTCATCGTTGTATTTGACCCCTACCTCAGCCTCCAGTCTGATACTTTTTTCATCGGAAGACAGAACCTTTATATCACCGAAATCATTGGTTACCTTAAGTTCCTTCACATTAAAGCCGCTGGATATATTGTCTCTTTCATATTTCTCACGGATTTCCGATCTGTACTTCAAGCCTTCAAACACCGAGCTTCCGTTAAATCCTAAGAAATAACGCCCCGGAATATCAATGTTGATAAATCTGATTCCATTAGATATAAGCCCGAGAATTATTATGAAGACTATGCACAATCCATCCACGCTGAGCTTAACTTCTGTCTTGCTTCTTCCGTAGATTATCACATAAAGTATCATTTCCAGGCCTAATCCGATAAGAAGTACCGGCCAGTATTTATATATGTCCTTTACAGGTATATCCATAAAATTTTGTATAAACAGCAGCACACCTGCAGTAATAAGTCCTACAGCCAGGGTTATGCTGCCCACTTTCCTTTTTATCATATTACCCCTCCCATCTGTTTGTTTGCACTCTATGAAAATTGCACATATGTCGGCTGCCATACATGGCATCCGAAAAATTCCTCTTTTGCTTTCTACAGTATAATACGGATATAATAAAAAAATGTCTTATGCATTCGTGAATTTATATGTATAGACTTGAAACATATGTTTTTTACTTCAAAAAGGTCCTGCGGATCTGTCAAAATCCACAGGGCCTTTTTCATTTCAAGGTGTTACATTTTTCTATTTTACACTGCTGAGGTGTTTGTGAAAAAGATCGTCAAATTCCTTGCCGCTTACCTTTTCGCATACAGTAAGAAAGTCTTCGGTTGTTGCAATCTTAAATGAATACTCATCATAATATGTCTGAAGTATCTCAAAAAAGGCCTTATCTCCTACCTGCTTGCGTATTTCATTCAGCAGCACGGCTCCGCCTGTATATACCGCAGGGCCATAGTCATTCCAGTTCTCATACCTGCTCAAAGGTTTAAGTATTACACCATCATAAGCTCCTGCTTCGATATCCTTCTTTGCATTTTCCTCCAAGATTTCGTAGTAGAATTCACCATTGCCTCTGCCATATTCCTTTTCTGTAAAAATACCTTCTGAATAGGTGGCAAAGCCTTCATCCAGCCATGCTTCATCTATCTGATCGTTGCCTACAACTCCATACCACCACTGGTGTGCTGTCTCATGAATTGTGGTATATATAAGATGATCCGCACTATAGGCATTGTCATAATACATTGTGCTAATATATACAAGTCCGGGATACTCCATGCCGCTGGGGAACTCTGTCTCAACCACCGAGTATGTCGGATAAGGATATTTTCCATAGGTACTATTGAATATTTCTATAGCTCTCTTCCCAAAATCCAAAGCTTCCTTTCCCCTCTTCTCATGTCCTTTATAGTAGTATGATTTAATCACAGTATCTCCTACTTTGTCCTCAGCTATAAGAAAGTTGTTGCCGGCGACAAATGCAAAATCCCTCATATTGGATCCATGAAATTTCCAGTTCTTATATCCGCCTTCGGCCCTCTCCTCCAGAAGGTAACCGGATGCTGCTATGATATATTCCTCCGGTGCCTTTATATTTACTATATAATCCGAAACATCACTATAAAAAGGATCTCCTACAGAATAGTATTTATCCAGGTTCCAGCCCTCATCATCGTATACGGCCGCTATCGGATACCAATTTCCCATGTTTATATTGACATCGCCATAGCCGAACCTGTCTCCGGCGGGAGGGATGATAACCTTGTACTTAAATTGGATACTTATGCTGTCTCCGGGAACCAAAGGCTCCGGAAGCTTGATTCGGAGTATTGTGTCCCCGACCCCCTGAAGGCTGTATTCAGGAGTGCTCCGGCTCCGCCCTTTTGAAAGCTCAATTGAAGCAATTTCCGTATAACCGGGCTTGAAACCCCTGGAATATGCCCTTGAAAAATCATCAAAGAGAAATGGAGCCGTCTCTTGTTTCCTGAATGCATTGGTGTATATATGAAAATACAATTCCGAAAGTTCCACGTCTTCGTTATTCATATACATAACCTGCTGTTCTGCTGTCAGCACCTTATTTTCCGCATCAAGAACCGCATCTATTGTGTATCGGTTAATAGCCGCTTCCTTATCCGTCGGTGACGGTATAACAGCAGGTACCGGTATACCGGGATTATTCTGTTCTATGGAACAGCCTCCGATAATTAAAATAAATACCGATATAACCATAATAACTGCACCTGTCTGCTTAACTCTACGAATCAAAAAAATCAACCTTTCTATAACAATCTATCTATATCCCGCTTATTAATAACATATACACCGGGATAAAAGCCACACTCAGAATTGTAGTTAAAGTAACCATATACGTTGCATAATACTGATCCCCGCCATAAGCACCGGCTATTATTGCTGATTGTGTGATAACAGGCATGGCTGATTGTATTATGAACACCTTGGCCATTAAGCCGGGAATAGGAAAAACAAGAGTCAGAGCATAGACTACCAGAGGTGAAATCACAAATCTGCCTAACAGCAAAGCCGCCATATCCTTGTCAAATTTGAATTTCTTTGTATCCACAGCACTGAAAGTGATTCCGATATAGAGCAGCGACATCGGAGTTGTCAGTTCCCCCAAATATTTGCAGCTGTCAATGAGAAACCTTGGAAGCCTGATTCCCAGAATTACCAGCAGCAATCCCGTCAGAAATCCCAAAAAAGGAGGGGAAATTATCCTCTTAGCAGTGCTAATGCTGAATATTTTTTCATTACTTCCCTCTTTATCCTTGCTTATGCTGTATATCCCTAAAGTCCAAAAAATCGTTGTATTTGCAGCATAGTAAAACAGTACATAGGATACGCTTTGTTCTCCGAAAAGCGCCATATTTACAGGCATACCCATGAATATGGTATTTGAGGCAAAGAACATTGCCTGAAAAATACCTTTTCTCTCAGGATTCACCTTTATCAGTTTCGCAGTAGCCACTGCCACAAAATAGCATATAAGCATTGAAGCAGCGGGTATTATTATTCCATTACCCGAACTATACAGCTTTTCTCGATCAAAAAACGAAAGCACATTGTAAACCATCATAGCCGGCAGTGAAACATTTATAACCAGCCTTGAGAAAAGTGAGGCTGCATTCTTATCAAGAAAACCTCTGCGTGCAAGGAAATATCCAAGCACAATCAATATTATTATGCTTAACACAGATTGAGATGCGTTCAATACAACGTCCATTATATGTTCCCCCATGCTCTAAAAATAAATCAAGTAATTTTATGGAGATTATCGACTCTGAATCTTCTCATAATAAGATTAACCAGTGGTATAAGATACAAATAAAACGAATATAAAATATAGCTGCTGTCTGCAGTCAATGCGGCAGCAGGCACCGCTCCGGCAATATTCCATGGAATAAGTGCCGAAATAACTATTGCAGTATTTTCGAGATCTACTGCAAGCACATATTTGTCTGCGTCCGCTGAAGTATACATATTCCTTATTAATTGATATGTAAGCATTACTGCCAGCGTCTGACTTCCACCGAAAGCCCCTGCTATTATGCTGGTTAAAATAGCAGCAGCGAATATGCCAATTTTCTTTCCAAGCTTTACAATCAACTCTTCAGTATGCTTCAGCAAGGATGCACCTTCAAGCACTCCGGACAATGAAAAGGCTGTTAGTACAATCAGCACTATATTAATCATTGAGGCAATTCCGCCCCCCGCTATAATATCACCCAGGAAGCTTTGCTCCGATCTGCTGTAGCCCATAATAATGTATTTTAACACATCCCAAATGGACTCTTTCTGAACAAGTACCGCAATAGCAGCTCCACACAATATACTTACAGCCATGG
>JAAYQK010000079.1 GCA_012519325.1 Gracilibacteraceae bacterium
CTACAATGTAAGTGTCCCATATACCTCTCTCCTTTTTGTTGGGTTTGGTCACTTAACATTATAGCTGAGTTGGTCCCTATGGGACACTTTTTTTATCTATCGCGACACTTCATTTTACAATTTACCCATCAGCCACATATAAATAAATTTCGTAATTTTTGCTTTTCAGCTCCCGGATCAATCTTCTGTATTTTCCGGTTCTCGCCATAGTACCTTCATAAATAAAATTCTTTCGTTTTTTTATAAGCTGTTTCACTAATAACTCGCAGATATCGACCGATTCCTTGTGAACTATAACTTCAGCTTGTTCAGGCAGTAATTACCTGAAAAACTCATATTCAGGAATATACTTTTTTATCTTATCAGGGTCTGCTATAACTGCATTCATACTCCTCATATACATATCTTCTCTTACGATTGTTTTTCTTAGGGTTGTCTTTCCCGAGGCAGTACCTCCGCCTATCAGAATCGCTACGGGCCTTTCTCCCTGTTTCGGGACTGATGCGCGGCGCTCAAAAATATCTACAATTCTCTTATGAAGAATATGACGTTCTTTAGTATATTTTTTTGAATCATGAAAACCTTTCTTCATCCATAATCACCCATAATAATTATATGTATGAGTGATCCTATTGGTATATTGTATCAACCGCAGAAAACAAGTCCTATTTATTATTTGTTTCATTTTCTTTTCCAACCAACGCCTCTATCTGCCGCCTTGCCTCGTCCGGCAAGGCATCAATCAGGTAATTGCGATCCTTTTCCTGTATTTCCTGATAAATCTCCATTATTCTTCTATTAGCCTCTTCTATTTCGGCCTTCAATTCTCTTGCAGACAGCAGTGAGCAGCCTGCCCCCCTTACGATTATCTGCTGCAAACCGTCCGATGTGGCAACTGCAATATTATATTTTTTCCGGTTGTCACGGGCAAACTTCTCGATATATTCATCCGCCGTCTGCGCTTCTTTAGTATATACAATATGGATGTTATGATAATCGGTTATTTCTTCCCGGTGCCCTTGAACACGATACGCATCAAATACAACAATAATCCTGCATTGCCTGATCCATTGGTAATTGCTCAGAGAATCAAGCAGCTTCATTCTGGCGCTTTCAATATTACCATCTGCAAGCTCTTTGAGTTCAGGCCATGCATGAATAATATTATAGCCATCCACCAGGAGATACTCTTCTTTAATTTCCATCTGCCCGCTTGTATAATCAGCATGCTCATAATAAATTTCCCGGGCTGTCTTGCGCCTTTTCCAGAGAGACTTCTTTCCCTGGTTCCCATAGTACGTTTTATTAATAATCCGGTCGATCTCCTCCAAACTGATCCACCGCTCTTCCGATACTGTTTGTTTATTGGATGCTCCCATGGGTATATCGTTCTTTTCCCGTAGATAGCTTTCAACATGCATGTATTTCTTTACTTTATCCCAAGGCACTGAAAATCCTGCTCCATGTGTGCAAAACACAGAACCTGCCGGATTTTCAGCATCCATATCCGAATCATATCCGATACTTTCTATGACCTCTTCTGAATTGTGGCAGGTTTCATATCCCTTAAGGCTTAGAAACAGTCTGCCAAGTCCTTTGGTATATGCAGTTACTTCTTTCTGATAATTCCTCATGGCGGCAACGGGAGCGCTCCCCGCAAGAACTGCTGTTTCACCATTTGTATGTAAGACTTTGCATGTGCCGTTCATTTTACTAATGTCGGTCATGGCTCTCCCTACCATTTTATCAGGCAGCTCCAGCTGAAAAGCATAATAAGGCTCCA
>JAAYQK010000080.1 GCA_012519325.1 Gracilibacteraceae bacterium
AGCCTGCAGTTTTTGAATTCTTGGGTAAAGGGCGATATAGATGTTTGGGACTAAATTACATCGCCCTTTACCCAAGAATTCAAAAACTGCAGGCTTCTTGTCAATCTGAATACCGTTGTTAATCCGATTATAGCAATAATCAGAAGGAATAATACTACCCTTTTCAGTTTGATATCTGACGCTTAGTATATTATATATCTCCTGCTAAGTCATCACATGGTCAGTTCCATACATTTCAACCATTTCATCGGCCAGCTCAATCATTTGTTCATTCATAGTCATCCTAACGCTCACTTTTACACATTCTATGAATGATATCATATTTTACTTTTTTATCTCAATATTCTTTGTGACAATTTCCTTCCTGGGTTCCTTTCTGCCCCATATCAAAGCTTCAATCATTCCTACCGCCTTTAACACAGTATCTATGCTTACATCCGGAATCTCACCATTATTATCAAGATATCCTCTTAAATACTCGGCAGATGGATTCTTAATCCCCATTCTTTCACATACCAACCAGCATACACTCTCAGCTTCAAATTCATATTCACTATTACCCAAACCATGCCTGTCAGTCCACCATTTTTCATCGGGAGTACCAAGATGACCACAATACGCATGGCCCAATTCATGTACTATTGTGGAAAACTTTGCTTCCTGATTGAGGTTTTTATTTACAACCATATTATATAAGATCTTAAGCCATATCTCCTTCTTACCACTAATTACAGATTGCTCCATGGCGCTGTTGTCTACCTTAATAAACCCTGCGCTTGAGGTTCCGTGATCAGCCTCATTATATGAAATGCCGTCAAATTTCATATACTTTATAAGATTGTCTATCGCGTTTTTAGGCAGTTTCCCCTCTGCATCAAATGGACTTAGCAATTCTTGTGGGAAAGGCTCCTTCCCCTCCGTATCGCCAAGTTCAAATACAAATGAAACGGGACCAAATGGGCGCAGTATTATTAATGGTCTTGCCCCAGGTTTAATGTACCTGTTGAATTTACTGCTCCAATCATAAGCAGATGCTACAAATTGACTTCCGGGCTTTTGAATATGTAGTAGCATCGCATTATATGTAGCAATATCGCGGAATCTCTTTATAAATTGAAAAAGCTCCTTCAAGTTGCTGCTTTTTCGATAGGTTCTGACCTCATTAAAAAGCTTGTCCAATTCGGGAATAGGGTTGCTTTTCATACTTATTCACCTCGTTGTTATTATAGCATATTAAGTTTCTTCCAAACAATTACATATGCTATAATAAGGTTTAATAGGATTTGCATCCCAGTCGGAACAATCCTACATTTTACGAGCGCTTGTCTTTTCGGTTTTTTGCCATAAGATCAAAACCATACATTGAAAGGAGCACAATATGATCGGCGAAATGATTAAGGTATAAAGAAAGAAAAAGGGAATAACAGCTAAAGAATTATCATAGAAAGCAGAAATCAGCGACACATATATCTCACTACTGGAAACAGACAAAGCAAAGAATCCTTTATTCAACGTGATTAAAAAGATAGCAGAAGCATTGGATATACAGCCGACAGAGCTTATGTAAATGATGAAAATATATTTACCGTAGGTAACTTTTTTTACTTGCATATACCGTATGGATATAGTTAGAATCTCCACAAACAGAGTATTGTACCCCCTATAGATAAGAGAAAACAAAAAAGGAGCGTGATATATATGAAAAGGACAATAGCACTAATACTTATAACCGTCATGCTTATGACAGGAGTAACGGTCAATGCGAATACAAGCATGGGAGAAAAAGCCATGAGTATGATAAAGAACCAGCTTGAAATATTAAGGCTACAGGCAAAGAATGTACAATCCTTTGTTGCAATAATGGAGGATCTTATACCCCTTGTACTGGCAGAGCTAAAAGACATAAAAGAAAGCGACTGGTTCAAGGAAAACGTAGCATTACTGTATGGCATGAACATAGTGCAGGGGGACGGATTAGGCAATTTCCTGCCTAACAAAGAAGTAACCGGCAGCGAATATCTAAAAATGGTTGTAGTAGCATTAGATAACAAGACATATAAAGCAGCAACAGGAGAGCAGTGGGATAAACCATACATAGACAGAGCATTGGAATTGGGACTTGTAAAATCAGGGGAAATATCAGATTACAGAAAGCCTTTAAATCGTTATAACATGGCAAAGATAATAGTCAGGGCCTGTGACGAAAGCTTCAATAATTACGAAATGTATCAGAGCAGTATAACAGATTACAAAAAGATACCGGCCGAATACAAGGAATATGTGTTAAAGGCTTATAGTAAAGGCATAATAACCGGCTATCCCGATGGCACATTCGGCGGGACAAACACCATGAAAAGGTCGGAAGCGACAGCAGTAATAGCAAGGTTAATCGATCCGAATCAGAGAAAAGTACCGGTACTGACGAATGACTTATTCAATCTGGAAACAATAAGTGAGGCACAAATAGAAATAGAAGGACCAAAAGGCGAAGATAATCCTCACAATGTAGATTTTAGTGTTTTGTTTCTTCTTTATAAGCCTATGGAACCACAGTATGTTGATGCAGAAAACCTGCTTACGGCACGTTTCGGCAAAGATAATCCAACAGTAAAGGAAGTAATGGATTATATAAAATCAAAGGATACAAGGACGAAAGCTTCAATA
>JAAYQK010000081.1 GCA_012519325.1 Gracilibacteraceae bacterium
CAAAATAATATTAAACAATGATCTGTATCAATCTATAAATTATCTTATTATTGCAACTGATAATCTATTACCCTCTGTTTAATAGTATAGGCGTAAGCAAAAGTACTTTATGATTATCCAGGTTTTGAGATTTAAAAATCAAATATAAAGATATCTAATAGGCTGAAAAGATAACATTATAATATATCCTCCATCTACAAACACGCATTTATTCTTGACAGTACCTCAATCAGTGTATCTTCATCAAGCTTTTCTATGAATTCAGCCTGCCTTGACTTATAATCCAGAGACTTCAAGTGCTCTACCATGATATAGCCGGTTGTTGTGCAGCCTGATATTTTGACATGCAGCGGAAATTTATTATCTGTGTTTGTTATGGGGCAGCATATTGATAAGCCTGTGATTTTATTGTACTCTTTGTTGCTTACTACAAGGGCAGGCCTGCGGCCTTTCTGCTCATGTCCCGATTGCGGATTTATAGTAATCCAGCATATATCTCCCTGATCCGGAATATATTCCAATACTACCACTCCTCTTTGCCGACCGGTTTGCCCCAATCCGGTTCTTCCGGTTTGTATTCCGCTTTGTAATTCTCAAACAATTCACTGATGGTATATTGCTTTGGCTGCCGTTTCGGCCGGAATATGACTATTTTGTCATCCTCTACGGATATTTCTACCGCATCTCCTTCATTCAGCTTTGCCTTTTCCAAAATATATTTAGGAATTCTTACGCCCTGGCTGTTGCCCCATTTCTGAACCTTGGCACTATACATGAGAGATCACTCCGTTTATTATAAATTATTGCTCGGAAATCATAGGTTTGCTTGAGGATAATTTTCATAAGTCAATAGTATATACATAGTATATACTATGTATTCTTTAATGTAAATGATTTCCTGAATTTTACTTGTGCTGCCTGATGTATCATATACAGGTGATAAGACAGGACTATAGAAAAAAGGTTTGCCAGGTGCTCAGCAAATCCTGAAAAACTAAGTTTGGCTAAGACTGTCGAAGAAGTGGTATTATAATAAGAAGGATGCAAATGCTATACTCGCTTTGGAAAGGTAAGGTGATTCTATGAATAAAGAAATATGGCTTGCCGGAGGGTGCTTTTGGGGTGTGGAGGAATACTTCTCACGAATAAAGGGGGTAGTAGAGACCTCTGTGGGATATGCAAACGGGGAGACGGAAAATCCGTCTTATCACGATATTCCTTACACAGGACATGCAGAGACGGTGCATGTAATTTATGATACGGAAAAAGTTGGCTTGGAAGTGATACTGGAACACTTTTTCAGGATAATAGACCCCACAATATTGAACAGGCAGGGACCTGACGTGGGCACCCAATACCGCACAGGCATTTATTATTCCGATGAAAAGGATAGAGAGGTTATAGAGCGGGTGATTGCAAAGGAGCAGCAGAAATATGAGGAGCCCATTGTTACCGAGGTGAAGAAGCTGGAGCATTATTATCCTGCGGAGGAGTATCACCAGGATTATCTGAAGAAAAACCCGGGTGGCTACTGCCATATTGACCTCTCGGTTTTGAATAATTCGTAAGTCAAAGTCTTTTCAGCAGAAGGCAGCTTGATAAGCTGCTTTTTTTGTGCAATTCTTTTTGGTAAATTTTATCAATATTTTTTTTCGCCTCAGCAAAAATCCTGGTAATATTTATCAGTCCAAATCCATATATCACTAGTAAAGCTGGAAAAACAGCACTTTTCTGCTTTGGCATGCTTGTTGCTGTAGTACAAATAATAAGGGGGCATTCCTATGTCAAATAAATTCTTTTCATTGATTCATCAGAACCCAATTATTGCCGCAATAAATGATTTAAGCAGTATCGAGTTTGCCGAAAAATCGCCCTGCAGGGTAGTTTTCCTGCTGAAGGGTGACATTTCAAATATAGCAGGCATTGTTGACAGATTTAAAAACTCGGATAAATGTGTTTTTGTACATTTTGATTTGATAGAAGGATTTTCAAAGGATGCTGTGTCTCTAAGGTATTTTCATGACAATATAAAACCTCATGGGATTATAACAACCAAAGAAAACCTTATAAAAATAGCA
>JAAYQK010000082.1 GCA_012519325.1 Gracilibacteraceae bacterium
CATATAGCGGAGGAATCGCAAAACCCCTTGATTCTTAAGTGTTAAAGGATCAAGGGGTTTGTATGATATTTTGGCATCCGTAGTTTTGCCGGAATACGGCATTAGGGTAATATTTTAACGCTTATAATGTGTTGACAGCAGAAATTGTGCTATAATTAATAATGTGTGAGGATAGGATTATATAAAAGGAGGAAGAAAAAGAATGCACGGATCCAAGATTCGTGAAATAAGGCAAAGCAAGAATCTAACTCTTAATGAAATAGCGGAAAGGACTAAACTGACGGCAAGTTATCTCTCGCAGATAGAAAGGAATATAATAGATCCCTCTATATCATCGTTAAGAAAGATATCAATGGCATTGGAGGTTCCAATATATACTTTTCTGACATCTGAAGATAAACAGCATGTATTAATTAAGGCAAATGAGCGCAGAAAACTGGCCCTCCCCAACAGCGAGATTCAATATGAGTTTATCAGTCCTATGGCAGGTGAGACCGGTAAGATAGGAAACGCAAGGATGGAAGTTATATACTTCAAGCTGGAGCCAAAGGGATGGAGCAATGAGGACTTTGTAATACATGCTGCGGATGAGTGTATATTTGTTGTATCGGGAACAATTGAGATATACCTTGACAAAGAGAAGTTCACCCTTGAGGAGGGAGACAGCATATATATCACGGAGAATGTCCCCCACAGGATGTTTAATCCCGGCGAAATCGATGCTGTAGGGATCAGCAATATAAGTCCACCTATATATTGATATGAATACGAGGTATATATTCATGGAAATTATACCGAAAAAGATTTGCAGGGAAATGGAAAAGAATATTTACCACGGTATAAGCTTGTTGAAGATTGCGATAGTAATCCTATGGACACTTGCAGGCCTTTTTTTTGTTAATAAGAGGACAAGTCATATGTATGCTGTTCTTTTTGGCATTTTGTTTTATATTTCACTGCTGGCCTTGTGTCTGTTACTTTTCAGGGATATAAAAAAATACTTGGAGTTTCCGAAGAATAGCAAGATATTGCCATGCTTTATCGGATACAAGCTTGATATAATAGTTATTTATCCTCTTATTTTGATGTCTATTATAGGAGCAATAAACAATATTCTTATCGCATCAGGGCTTTTCCCTAAAGCTTTTCAGGATATGAATACGGTACTTAAACCCATTGAGTTTATCGGAAGGATTATGATTTTGCCCTTTGTGGCCTTTGCAGAAGAACTGTTCAATGTGCTTCTGGTTTCCATATTATATAAGAAAATCAGATTACCCGGAAATTTCAGGCTTGCAGCCAGCATATTATCTGCAGCTTTGACTTTCGGCATTCTGCATTCCATAGGTTGGGGCTTGAATACTGCAATTCTCCTTGGATTGTCATACATACCTGTATTCTTTGCCACCTTATATACGGGAAGCATTTGGATAAGCTCGCTGGCACATTTATATAATGATTTGATATCCGTATCAAAAACCTATTACGGCAGTTTTCATTACATAATAATAGCAGCAATTTGTCTTATACCTTTTGTTTGGGCAATCAAAACCATGGTCAGGAAGACAAACTGACAGCGGGCAATTTTTTCACGAAGCTGTAAAAGTCCTCATAATCTCCTTCATATGTACTGTTAATTGCCTCCTCTGTCCTATGAATCATATGATTCTTTATCAGAAAGGTCTTGATCCCAAGCTTAAGAGCTATAAGATCCTCCTGAACATCATTTCCCACCATCAGGCATTGCTCCGGCTTCTTACCTATGGCTTCCAGCACTTCTTTGTAAAATTCAGGCTGCGGCTTACAGAAATGATTGTCTTCATATGAAGTAATGTATTCAAAATCTTTCAGGTCAAGTCCTGCCCATTCAATCCTATGATGTATAGCTTTACGGGGAAACAAAGGATTGGTTGCCACCACCAGCTTGTAGTTTTTCTTCTTGAGGATTGCAATACTATCAATTATCAGCGACTGGCTTTCCGCAGCTTCCTTTGCCTTATGAAACAGGGTATCATAGAAGAAATCGAACCGTTCCTTATAACTGTTGATATCACCGTCAATAAGCTTCGAAAACCTATCCATGAAGACTTCTTCATTTGTTTTGTATTCAGTATTGCCAATCATCTCCGAAGTAGCAGTCCATATATGCTTGACAAGCATCTTGGGATCTATCATATCCTTGAACAACTGCCCCATTTCATTGAAGTATATTTTGGTGAACATTTCTATATCCAGAGGCAGCAGAGTTCCGTCCAAATCAAAAAGAATAGTATCTGTCATATGTGCTTTCCTTATATAAAATATAAAATAATACTCTTAAAGAATAATATATACAATAAGAAGGGAAATGTAAATGAATACAGTATAAAAGAAGGGCAAACAACATGCGGCATTCATAGTTTCCTATAAATGCCGCATTCTTTAAAATGAGGGGGAGGAATAAAGAGTAATAACACTAATTACTTTCTCTACCCCTATTATATTAAATAAGGATACATAATGATATAGTCTGAAGCCAGTTGTTACAAAATGTTTACATCTTTAGTGCAAAAAATACATTTGGCGAAAACACTTTTTAGAACTTGTCGCCGCCTAACTCGCCCAGCAGGCTCCCGAGCCCGCCCAGCATTTTACCGCTGCTTCTGTCCTCAGGCGAGGATTTTGTCGCATTTCTGAAAAGTGTCCTGGCAAGAGATGTGATATTCATGCTTTGGATCAATACCATTCCGTTCCCTGAGAGAGTGGCAAGGAAAAGGCCTTCGCCGCCGAATAAGAGATTCTTTGCAACCTGCCCAACACTTCCGCCTACCCATTCAATGTCATAGTCGATGTTTTTGTCAAAAGCAACCAAAGCACCGGTGTCTATCTGAATTTTTCCGCCGTAATCAGCGGGGTTAAGTTCTATGAAATTACCGCAGGAACCAATGAAAAGCGTACCTTTATCACTGAATTTTTCTAATATGAAGCCTTCACCGCCGAACATTCCGGCGCCTATTTTTTTTGTAAGTGCAATATCAAAGTCTACGGTATTTTCTGCAGCAAGAAAGCCGTCTTTTTGAACATACAACACTCCGAAATCTTCAATATTCAATGCTTTGATTTCTCCGGGAATTGTCTGTGAGAAGGTTACCAAGCCGCTCTCCCCATGGGTTACGTTAAATACCTGAAAAGCGGCAGATTCTCCTGCAAGCTTTCTTTTACCCACAGAGATGGCAGTATCCATGAACTTGCCCATTAAGCCTCCGCTGCTTTTTTCTTCGAAATGTCCTTTTTTGTCGCTTACATTAAAGGAAGTTTCAAACTTGACATTATCCGTTTTCCAAAGGAACTTTCCTGACTCACTATATACTGTCTGGTTTGCGCCAAGTTCGACAACTACCTGCTGCATAGCATTGCCTACTATTTTGTAATTAAGCATAAATAACCCACCTTTCATTAATAATAATACGGTGCTGAAACAATCTGACTACTATAATACGATACGTAACATATATTTATTGTATTATAAAATTTTCAAGAAATGAATACGAAATTGCTATATTTTTAGTTAAGGTAGTAAAAATGCGGAACAATATTGTATGATATAATATAAACCATAATATTATTCTATACAGATTGGAGGTTTGGTTATGCAGGAAACGGTAATTATTACATTCCCCGACAATGCTAAAAGGGAATATCCCAAGGGTATGAAGCTTCAAGAGATTGCAAAAGATTATCAGCAGTATTTTAATTCAGATATAGTTGGGGCAATAGTAAATAATGAACTCAAGGAGTTGTGGGTTGAGGTTTCACAGGACTGCAGCCTGCAGTTTATCGATAGGACAACTGTGTATGGAAGCAGGTTTTACTCCAGAAGTTTGGCTTTTCTTTTTATTATTGCGGCAAAAGAAGTTTTTAAAGACTGTAGGGTTACGGTAGAACATTCTCTCAGCAAGGGACTCTACTGCGAGGTCCATAAGGATAAACCCCTGACGGATGAGGACATTGTTAGAATAGAAGAGAAGATGCGGGAGCTTCAAAAGATGGATTTGCCCTTCATAAAAAGGAAAATTACCAGCAAAGAAGCTATAGAGCTTTTTACCGAAACTAAGCAGTTTGATAAGGTAAACCTGATACGGTACCGAAAGAAAAAATATATTAATATATACAGCTGTCACGGATATTATGATTATTTCTATGGATATATGGTTCCTTCCACCGGATATCTTAAGATTTTCGAACTGAAATCCAATAATCCGGGACTTGTGCTTAGATATCCGGAAAGAGCCGAACCCAATAAGCTTCCTGAGTTTAAGGAGCAGAAAAAACTCTTCAGCATATTCAGAGAATTTGAAAAATGGGGGAAAATTCTTGAGCTGGAGAATATCAGTCATCTGAATGATGCAATCAAGAACGGAAGAATCAATGAAGTGATACAAGTTGCAGAAGGACTCCATGAGAAAAAAATCGCACAGATTGCGGATATGATAGCTGATTTAAAAAACATAAGACTTGTGCTTATTGCAGGTCCGTCGTCCTCAGGGAAAACAACCTTTGCTCAGAGATTGTCCGTTCAGCTTAGGGTAAACGGCCTGAAGCCGGTAGCAATATCCATTGATGATTTTTTCAAGAACAGGGAGGATACTCCTATAGGTGAAGATGGGGAATATGACTTTGAAACTATAGATGCAATTGATATAGTCACCTTTAACGATGTTATAAGTAGGCTTATCAAAGGAGAAGAAGTGGAAATACCCGTATTTAACTTCCATACGGGAAACAGGGAATGGAAAGGCAGAAAACTGAAAATAAGCAAAGAACATGTTCTTGTGGTTGAGGGAATACATGGACTGAATGAAATGCTCACTCAGTGCATTCCGAAGGTGCAGAAGTTCAAGATATATATAAGTGCTCTTACACATCTCAGCATAGATGACCATAACAGGATTCCGACATCTGATCTCAGGCTAATAAGACGTATTGTCAGGGATTATCAGTTCAGATCCGCTGACGCGCTTTCCACAATAAAACGATGGGATTCAGTAAGAAGAGGTGAGGAAAAATACATTTATCCATTCCAGGAAGAGGCAGATATAATGTTTAATTCATCTCTGGTATATGAGCTGGCTGTGTTAAATCAGATTGCACTGCCGCTGCTTGAGGAGATTGACAATAAAGTACATGAATATATAGAAGCCAAAAGAATTAAGAAATTTTTACAGTACTTCCTGGAAGCGGATTTGAATGCAATTCCCTCCAACTCGATACTGAGGGAATTCGTCGGCGATAGCTGTTTCTTTCAAGAAAAAGGTTGATAACCAAAAGCTGCAATTACTGCAGCTTTTTTTCTTAATAATATTATTATTTTAGCAAAAAATATTAATGCAAAACCGCATCAATTATAAAAACGGAGGCTCCTTTGATAAGGGCTATAAGTTCAGGATTTTTTATTGTATAGGAAAGCATGCTTTCCTATACAATAAAAAATATGGAGGAATAACGGCCTATGAGAAGGAAAACAATTGTTGTATCAGCCTTGGCATTATGTTTTGCATTGATGTGTACTGCATGTGCTGCAAGAAGACCTCTTCAGACACCGGTACAGCCGGGACAGGATGTTGGAAACCGAACCGGCAGATATACAGGAATAGGGCCCAATTCCGCAAGCCCCAATGGCACCGGATATGGTGAATTTCCTTCATATTATGGAGGTAATGGCGGCTACGGCGGCTACAACAACGGCATGTATGGAGGATATGGGAATGACTACAGGAATATTCGGGGAGGAACGGACTATGGGTTGAATAACACAAGAAATACTGCAACCCAGGCGGAGAGACTGGCAAGATCCTGTGAAGCAATTCCGGGTGTCAATAATGCAACCTGTGTTATATCGGGAAACACATGCTATATAGGTGTGGACAGGAATACTGCATATGGAAATGCAGATGATGTATCGGCAGTAAAAAGACAGTGTGCTCAGAAAGTAAAAGCAGCCAATCCGCAGATCCGGACAGTATATGTCAGCACCGATGCAAATTTCTTTGATAGATTGAGAAGAATCAGTGACGGTGCTGGAAACGGCAATGTCGGAGAAAGCTTCAGAAATGAGCTTAATGAGCTTGTAAGGGGACTGACTCCGGAAAGACTATAGCAGTAAACAGATTCAGCGTTCCGCAGCAATGCGGAACGTTATTATTTCTGGTAATTTAATGCATCGGCAGATGCATTTTTGTTATAATATAGGTGAAAGATAGCATTTTTGATTTAGATAGCATCATCAGTGGGAGAAAGTCTCGGGAGGTAGTATTTGTGGGATTTATAAATTCATTTAACGATTTTTTGTATTCTGTTGTTCCATTTTTCATGTTTATTATTTTCACCATAGTGGTCATGGTCTTTGTAACATCTTTTGTAAAAGTGCTGGTACAATACTTCAAAAATAGCAGTACTCCGGAAGAAACCATACCGGCAAGGCTTGTAGCCAAAAGAAAGCATGCCATGGATGGAGATGGAGATACGGATGCCCATACAAGCTATTATGCGACCTTTGAGACTGAAAAGGGAAACCGGCTGGAGTTCTTTGTAAGCAGCGGGTTTTCCGGAATGCATGAGGAAGGTGATGAGGGAATGCTGACATATAAGGGTACAAGATTTATAGATTTCCGGAAGAAGCAGTTATTGGATTAAGTTATATCACAATATAAATGAGGTGTATATATGAAGGCAAAAAGACTGAAGACCGGGAATACAGTAGGCATAGTAGCTCCTGCAAGTCCATCGGATTCCTCAAAGGTAGAAAGAGCAATCAAATATTTAGCCAATATGGGATATAATGTAAAGGCAGGCGAATCGGTATACAGCAGCAGGGGGTACTTGGCAGGCGATGATGAATTAAGGGCCTCCGACATTAATAATATGTTTGCGGATGATGAGGTAAGGGCTGTATTTTGCTTGAGGGGAGGCTACGGATCACAGCGCATATTGGGTTTGGTGGACTTTGAAGGTATCCGCAATAACCCCAAAATATTCATGGGGTATAGTGATATTACGGCTTTATTGAATGCAATTTATCAGAGATGCGGGCTTATAACCTTTCACGGCCCTATGGGAGGGGATTTTGCAGGTGGATTGGAAAAGCGTACTAAAAGAGCCATGAAAAATATTCTGGAAAGCACCGACCCGGTAGGAGAACTGCCTAACCCTGTAACTCCTGAGGTTGTAGAAGAAGGAAAAGCCTCGGGAATACTGGTGGGAGGAAATCTTTCCATAGTTGCGGCTTCCCTGGGTACACCTTACGAAGTGGATACCAGAAATAAAATATTGCTGCTGGAGGATGTGTTTGAGGAACCTTACAGTGTGGACAGGATGCTGACACAGCTCAAACTGGCCGGCAAATTCGAAAGCGCGGCAGGAATTGTGCTGGGTGACTGGGGCAACTCAGAGCCGGAGGAACCTGCGAAGAGTCTAAGCCTTGAAGAGGTTTTTGAAGATGTTTTCAAAGGCCTGGGCAAGCCTGTTCTGAAAGGCTTTAAAATAGGGCATTGTAAACCTAACTTCACAGTTCCCATAGGTGGAGAGGTGTCAATTGATACTTGCAGCAGGACCCTTTGTATACTGGAATCAGCAGTAGAGTAAAAGAAAAATTCAAAAAAAGTTGATATAGGTAAAAGTATGTTATAATATAAGGATTAAGGGACAATTATTGTTTGAATGACATAGGGAAATAATCATAAGGTCTATGAAATCATGGAATATGATTCTGCATAACATAAATTAAG
>JAAYQK010000083.1 GCA_012519325.1 Gracilibacteraceae bacterium
AAGGTATTGAAGTAGCAAATGGAGAACTCATGTTCGATAACTATCTGGCAATGAACCCAGGAACTGCTGAGGGTGAATTGGATGGAATAAAAACTACTGAGCCGGCCTTCGGGCTGCCTGCAGTGTGGATTAGCGAGAACCAGAAGGAAAGAGCGGAGATGATGGGTTACACGGTGGTTGATCCACCCTCAGTAATTGCCACTCATCTTACGGAAATCATCAAGAATCATGCCCATGAACTTTTGGGCAGACAGGATGTTCAAAGGCTAATTGACAATGTAAGGGAAAACTATCCTGCGCTTGTGGAAGATGTCATTCCAAAACAGCTTAATATAGGCGATATTCAGAAGGTTTTGGCCAATATGTTGAAGGAAGGTGTATCCATTAGGGATATGGTTACTATTATGGAGACCCTTGCGGATTATGCGCCAATGACAAAAGATACAGACATGCTTACCGAATATGTCAGGCAGTCAATGAAAAGAAATATTACAAAACGTTTTATTGCGGACATGCAAGCTAAAGTAATAACACTGGATGCGGCTCTTGAACAAGCCATAATGGATTCAGTACAGCAGACAGAATACGGATCATACTTAAGTCTGGAACCAAATATAGTACAGCAGATAATTAACAGTCTGCTCAAGGAGATGCAGAAGCTGACATCTATGGGAGAGCAGCCTATTATACTGGCTTCGCCCGTAGTAAGACTCTACTTCAAAAGGCTGACCGAACAGGTGGCTCCTGGGCTGATAGTACTGTCGTATAATGAGTTGGAACCATTGGTTGAGATACAATCAGTAGGGATGGTGAGTATATAATGAGAGTAAAGAGATATGTGGGTGAAACAGCGCAGGAAGCAATGCAGAAGGTAAAATCCGACTTGGGAAGAGATGCAATTATATTAAATACCAGAAAAATACGCAGAAAAGGTCTTGTGGGTTTGTTTTCAAAGCCTTTGATCGAAGTAGTTGCTACAATAGATAATGATGTCTCCGACCGGGTAAGGACAAGTAGTGGTAACAAGGATGATAACCAAATTGCGACAAATACTTTTATCAGAGAGCTTAATGAGAATTTGAAAGGACAGAAAAATTTATCCAAGGATGCCTGCAAAAAACAGACTCATATTGATGATAAGGAACTTATTAAGCAAGACTTCATGGAACTTAAGAGCATGCTTAACAAGGTCTATGACGCTGTAAAGGTGGATTATGAGAATACCAAGTTATCGGATGTAGTAAAGAAATATCTGAAGACCTTGGAAGACAATGAAGTTGACAAAGTAATAGTAAATGAGATAAAAGAGAAGCTTATGGAGACTCTGGACGCTGAAAAACAGCAAAGCGATGCAATAGTCAGAAACACCGTATATAATTTATTAATGAAATATGTTAAGGAACCTGAACCCTTTTCATTTGCAGGAGGGAAAAAGGTAATTATCGTCATAGGGCCTACGGGAGTTGGGAAAACAACAACTCTTGCCAAACTGGCAGCTAATATGGTTCTGAATGAGAAAAAAAGAGTAGGGCTTATAACATCAGATACGTACAGAATAGCAGCAGTCGAGCAGCTTAAGACGTATAGCGAGATAATCGGAGTGCCCTTGTCCATAATATATACTCCCGGAGAGATTCTCAATGCCATAGAGAATTATACGGATAAGGATCTGATACTTGTTGATACTGCGGGTAGAAGCCATAAGGACAAATACCAGCTTATGGAATTAAAAACTTTAATAAAATCAAGTATTAACTATGAAGTATATTTGGTAATCAGTGCAACCACCAAGTTTTCTGATTGCATAGAAATAATAAAGAATTACAGCTTTCTGGATGATTATAAGCTGCTTTTTACTAAGCTGGATGAAACCTCAGCCTTTGGAGTGATACTGAATGTTGCTTATATCACTAAGAAGCCGATTTCATATATCACCACCGGACAAAGTGTACCAGATGATATTGAGATTGCCGATAATGGCAAGATAATAAACTGTTTGTTGGGAGATAAGCTATATGAGAGATCAAGCTGAGAGATTAAGAGAGATTATTAGCAGCATCAAAAATTATAAGGATGAAGAAAACAGAACCGGTATGCTTACGACTAAGCCAGGCTCAAGAGTAATAGCAATAACAAGCGGAAAAGGCGGCGTAGGAAAAACAAACTTTACGGTTAACCTTGGCATAAAATTTGCACAGATGGGAATGAGAGTGGTAATAATCGATGCGGATTTGGGTTTGGCGAATGTTGATGTTGTTATGGGTAAGATGTCCAAGTATAATTTATCGGATGTAATAAACAGCAATAAAAACATACTTGAAATACTTGAAGAGGGATATGAAGGAGTAAAATTTGTATCAGGAGGTTCTGGGGTTCAGGAACTGGTGAAACTTAACAAAACTCAACTGGTAGATTTGCTGATGAAGCTTGGGAGGCTGGATGAGGAAGCAGATATTATACTCATTGATACAGGAGCAGGGCTTTCAGAAAACGTAATAAGCTTTGTACATGCGGCACGGGAAGTTATATTGGTGACTACGCCGGAGCCCACCTCAATAACAGATGCCTATGCTCTGATAAAAACCATTACATACAAAGATAAGAAAAAAAATATTAAAGTTGTGGTGAACAGGGCGGATAATGCGGCTGAAGCTTTTAATATCCTTGATAAGCTTAATGTTGTGACACAAAAATTCCTTGGAGTGAAACTGCATAAGCTTGGTTATATATTAAATGATGCTTGTGTTACAAAAGCAGTAAAGATTCAGCAGCCCTTTGTGTTAAGCTTTGCCAGAAGCGAGGCATCAAGAAATATGAATGATATTGCCATAACTCTTATGGATAACAAAGAATTGAATCCCAGCTCAGTTTCAGGAATAAAGATGTTTATTAACAAACTTACCAGCTTGTTCAACTAAACTTTATGGCAATTGCAATTATCAGTTTAATATATTACTGTTTCTATAATAATCCTTAAGGAGAATTGTCATGAAAGACATAAAGAAATATTTTTTAATAGGAGATAAAATACAAATTGACTATAAAGATGCATTAGGGAAACAAAAAGAATTTGTCAGTCAGATAGTTGATATCCAAGAAGAGGAGTACATAGATGTATTGATACCAATTTATAAGAAAAGGATTGTGCATTTTAGGCATGGCTCTCTTTTGAAGATTGTCACAATGAAAGAGGATGCTATATATGAGATGAATACAGTATTACATGAAAAGCTTTTCGGGGTCATACCGCTTCTAAGGCTTAAGGGGATTTCCGAAGTAATAAAAATCCAGAGAAGAGATTATTACCGGCTGAAATATTTCAAAGAAGTCAATGCTCGATTGGTATTGGACATGAAAAAAGGAGAATATGGAGAAAGCTTCAAATGCAACATTCAGGACATAAGTTTGGGGGGTATTATGCTCAGCACCGCAAAGCATCTCAATGACAAGGATATTATTGAAATCAATCTTGATCTGGATGAGAAAATAAAGGTTGTGCATGGAGTGATTGTGCGGAGAATTCTTAAAGAAAGCAACAAAAATATATATTTCTATGGTGTTGAGTATGTTGGCCTGACTAAAGCCGATAGCAATAATATTAATAAGTTTATATTTAAAGAACAACGGAGATTAATTAAGAAAGGATTAATTTGAATGGTTGCCCAGGAAGGAAAAAAGATTAGAGTACTTATTGTTGACGATTCAGCATTTATGCGTAAAATAATTTCAGATATACTTAAGACTGATACTGATATTGAAGTAGTAGCTACAGCAAGAAATGGCAAGGATGGGTTAGAAAAGGCAATAGCACTGCAGCCTGATATAATTACATTGGATTTGGAAATGCCTGTAATGAACGGGCTTGAGGCTCTTGTTGAGCTTATGAAGCTGAAGCCGGTTCCAAAGGTGATAATACTATCCAACCTTAGATATGAAGATGGAGATGCTGTTGTCAATGCATTAGAAATCGGCGCTATTGATTATGTAGCAAAACCGACTCGTTTATTAATGGAGCATCATGCAGAACAAATACGAGAAGAATTGATAAATAAAATAAAATTAATTTGCAGGTCAAAAGCGACATATTACCCGCAGATAAAATCAGAATACAAGCGGGTTTCTGATGTTAAAAAGTATAGTATTGAAAGCAAATCTGAAACTAGTTTGAAATATATAATAGCCATAGGTGCCTCCACAGGTGGACCTAAAGCACTTCAGGAAGTCTTAACAAAACTTCCGATGAATATTCCTGCAGCAATACTTGTAGTACAGCATATGCCTCCGGGTTTTACAAAATCCCTGGCAAAGAGGCTGGACAGCTTGTCTCGGATAGGCGTAAAAGAAGCAGAGGATGGAGATATTTTAATACCCGGTCGTGCTTATATCGCTCCGGGTAATCATCATATGCTTATAGAAAAATATATGGATAATGAGTATAAAATCTCTTTGAATAAGGAAGCACCGGAAAACGGACACAGGCCATCAGTAAGCACTATGATGAAATCAGTAGCAGAAACCGGGCATAAAAACATTATTGCAGTTATTATGACAGGCATGGGAAATGACGGAAGTGATGGAATGCTAAAAATTAAGGAAGCAGGGGGAAGGACGATTGCACAGGATGAAAGCACCTGCGTAGTTTATGGGATGCCAAAAGCGGCAGTAAATATTGGCGCTATAGATACAATAGCTCCTTTACATGATATAAAAACAGAAATATTAAAACGCATGGGGGTGTTATAGTATGGACATTAATCAGTATCTGGAAATATTCATCGAAGAGTCCTTGGAGCATTTGCAGGAATTAAATCAGAGTCTGCTGGATCTGGAGACAAATCCTGGTGATATGAAAACACTGAATGAAATTTTCAGAGTCGCTCATACATTAAAAGGCATGGCTGGCACAATGGGCTTTACAGGAATTGCAAATCTCACCCACCAGATGGAAAATGTACTTGATGCAATAAGAAACGGCAAAGTTGAAGTAAATTCAGCTATGATTGACATACTGTTTGAATGTCTTGATTACCTAAGCAGTTCAATAAATGCCGTAGCCAGTACAGGGCAAGAAAGCAGCAGCGCAGATGCTATTATTGCAAGTCTTAACGGGATGCTTTTGAAAAAGCCTGAGGCAGAAGTTAAAGATGAAGATGCTAATGTTGACATTAAGGAAAGCAAAATGAAGTTTAACCAATATGATGATAGCATAATTAAAAAAGCGATCCAGCAGAATATGGGAGTATATAAAATTACGCTAGTACTTTCAAAGGATTGTATGCTGAAATCCGCAAGAGCATTTATTGTATTTCAGACAGTTGAAAGATATGGAGAAATATTCAAGGCTGAACCGAATGTTGAGGATATTGAAGATGAAAAATTTGATAACGAATTTACAATCGCAATAATAACTAAAGAACCTGAGGCAATGATTAAAAAAGAACTTGAATCCATAGCCGAAGTATTGGAAGTCAGATTTGAAAAGGTTGAATTACCTGAAGAACAAAGCATCAACGATATTGATAAGAATATTAATAAGGAAAAGGAAGCCTTGACAGCTTCAACTGAAGAAAAGGAAAATGGGGATGAAACACGTGGAAAAACAACCAAAATGGGTAAGACAGTGAGAGTGGATATCGACAGGCTGGACAACCTTATGAATCTGGTAAGCGAGCTGATAATAATAAAAACAAGATTGGAGGGGGTAGGCACCGATTCTAAAAACCAGGATATGATAGAAGCGGTGGAATACCTTGAAAGAATTACCACCAGCCTCCATGATGCGGTAATGAAGGTCAGAATGGTTCCGGTAGAAAGAGTATTTAACAGGTTCCCAAGGATGGTAAGGGATCTATCCAAGAACCTGTCAAAGGATATAATACTTAACATGTCAGGTGAAGAGACAGAACTGGACAGAACGGTTATCGATGAAATTGGAGATCCTCTGATACACTTAATAAGAAACGCCATAGACCATGGAATTGAGGAAAAAGAAGAGAGAATAAAAAATAACAAGCCGGTTAACGGAACAGTCAATCTAAGAGCATATCAGGATGGAAACAGTGTTGTTATCGAGGTGGAAGACGACGGAGCAGGTATAGATATTGAGAAAATCAAGCGAAAGGCAGTGGAAAAGGGTATACTGTCAAGTACTGATGCAAATGAGCTGGAGGAGAAAGATGCAGTTGATTTGCTTTTCAATCCGGGCTTCAGCACTGCAGACAAGATATCAGGCCTTTCAGGGAGAGGAGTTGGTCTTGATGTTGTAAGAACTAAAATTGAATCGCTTAATGGATTGGTTGAGGTAGAGAATTCAAAGGGCAAAGGAAGCAAATTCATAATAAGATTGCCGCTTACCCTTGCAATTATTCAGGCCCTGCTTGTAAATATCGGTGATGAGAAATTCGCAATACCACTTAATGTAATAAGAGACATAATAGAAATCGAAGCATCTGCTATAAGAAATGTACATGGACAAGACGTAGTATTGAACAGGGGTATTGTACTGCCGATTGTAAGGATTTCGAAGATGCTTGATGTGGAGAATGCAGTCAGTGATGAAAGTGAAGAGCTGACAGCTGTTGTTGTAAAAAAAGGTGAAAAGAATGCGGCATTTATTGTAGATAGCCTTATGGGACAGCAGGAAATAGTCATAAAAACCCTCGGAAAGTTCTTGTCGGGCATTAAATACATAGCAGGTGCAACCATCCTTGGTGATGGACAGGTTGCACTGATAATTGATTCAAATTCACTAATTTAAGGAGGTCATTCTTTTGGAAGCATCAATATTTACTAAGCAGTTTGTCATTTTCAAACTTGATAACGAGGAATATGGAATTGATATCCTGAGAGTAAAAGAAATCAAAGAAATGATGAGCATAACAAGAATTCCAAAAGCAGCTCACTATGTAAGAGGTGTTATAAATCTCAGAGGAGAAGTCATACCTGTAATAGATCTTCGTAAAAGATTTAATCTTGATGAGGGAAATGAAGATGACAACACCAGAATAATAATAGTATCAGTGGATGACATTGTTGTCGGACTTATTGCCGATTATTCTTCCGAAGTAGTTGAAATAAGCAGCAATGCAATTGAAGAAGCACCCGATGGAGCAGGAACCGTGGACCGGAATTATATTTCCGGTATAGGAAAAGTAGGTGAAAGACTTATAATACTGCTGGATGTTGTGAAATTAATCACCAATCCGGCAGCTTAAGAGGGTGATCATAATGGGAATTTCAATTGAAGAATTAAACAGCATGCAAATTGATGTACTAAAGGAAATTGGAAATATAGGGGCAGGAAATGCGGCAACGGCTTTATCAAAAATGATTTCAAAGAGAATCGATATGGATGTTCCTAAGGTTAATATTCTGGAATTCAAAAATGTTCCGGAACTAGTTGGAGGACCAGAAACAGAGGTTGTCGGCATTTACTTTAAAGTAAATGGTGATATTGGCGGAAGCATAATGGTGATTATTGACAAGAAGTCGGCAAGAAAACTTACAAACTTGCTAATGGACAGAAATAGTGAAGAAGATGATTTGGATGAAATGGATTTATCAGCTTTGCAGGAGGTTGGAAATATATTATCAGGTTCTTATTTATCATCCTTATCAACATTAACAAATCTGAACCTGACAGTATCGGTGCCATCTCTGGCAGTAGATATGGCAGGAGCAATAATAAGCGTACCTGTAATACTATTCGGACAGGTTGGTGATAAGGTAATGCTTATTGAAACTTACTTCAGTGAAGGTACATACCATGTAAAAAGCAACTTCTTTTTAATACCTCACGAGGATTCTTTTGAGATTCTACTTAAGAGCTTGGGAGTATTTTAAGTATGATCGATATAATTAAGGTCGGAATGGCTGATTTGAATACAACTTATTGTCCCGGAGTGCTTACTACCCTAGGGCTTGGATCTTGTGTAGGCATATGTCTTTATGATGTCTCCACAAAGATTTCAGGATTGGTACATATTATGTTACCAAGTAGTTTACAAATAAAGAATAACAGCAATGAAGCAAAATTTGCAGACACAGGAATAGTGAAATTAATGGAAGTAATGATAAAAATGGGAGCAAACAGGAGAAAGCTAATCAGCAAGATAGCAGGTGGGGCCCAGATGTTTAACTTCAATGATTCCAGCGAAATAATGAGAATAGGCATGAGAAATATTGCAGCTACTAAGGAAACTCTTAAAAAACTAAATATTCCGCTTGTTTCGGAAGATACAGGAGGAAACTATGGACGTACTATTGAATTATACTCAGAAACTGGTATATTATTAGTAAAAACCATAGGCTATGGAACAAAGCAAATATAATTCAAGAAATATGTTTTGCATACTGTAAATACATTAAATGGTGTTTAATGCAAAACATGCTGAATGGAGTTATTATGAAATTGATTGATTTTTTGCCAATCATGATTATCACAGCAGCACTTGTTATTAATGTTTATATGGGTATAAAAAATCATGTCGGTTTTTCTATACTGATGATAAGGTGCATAGTTGTTACCATAGTATTCGGTGTGTTTGGTTTCTTAATAACAAAAACCGTTTCAAATATTGTTGAGTATTACAGAATAAGTATGGATATCCAAAATAAAGATAAAGTAGAAACGACAACAGAAAACAAATCGGAAAAGGGCAAAATAAATCCTATTTTGGATATAAAAGTGCCTCCTTTAGATGATAAAGCACTGGAAAGCATTGATTATGACAGCGATGATGAATTTGTCGAAGTTAATCCTGCCGATATGGGCAAATATGGCAAACAGTAATAACATGGATTAGCTCATACTACTACACGGAGGTAAAAGACAATATGACCAATCTCTGGGAAGCATATAACAAGACTAAATCTGCAAGTATTCGCGAGGAACTTATACTTAAATATACACATTTGGTAAAATATGTTGCAGGCAGATTATATGCAAGCTACGGGAACAATGTAGAGTTCGATGACCTTGTAAGTTACGGTATATTCGGACTGATAGATGCCATTGATAAATATGATGTTGGGAGAGGGGTTAAATTTGAAACCTATGCACAGCTGAGGATAAGAGGTGCTATCATTGATCAGCTGAGAGAAATAGACTGGCTTCCCCGCTCAGTAAGACAAAAATCAAGAGAACTGGAAAAAGCTTATAGTGATTTGGAAAACAAGCTGGGCAGGCCGGCTACCGATGAAGAAATGGCACACAGCTTTGGATTATCGGTTGAAGACTTTCAAAAGAAGATTCAGAATATTACCACTTATTCAATAATTTCTCTGGATGATCTGCTGGAACAGAAGAGAGAGATTATTGGCAGCGAAGAGTACAAGCAGAAGGATACTCCCGAAAATATAGTTGAAAGCAAAGAAGTAAAGGAAATACTTACTGACACAATCAGCACTTTACCGGAAAAAGAAAAAAAGGTGGTCTCACTTTACTACTATAATGAACTTACATACAAAGAGATAGGAAAACTGCTAAATATTTCGGAATCAAGGGTTTCACAACTTCATACAAAAGCAATTATCAGGATGAAAAACAAATTGCGGGTAGTATTTGAATAATAGGGTGGTGTTAAGAATGAGTAGTGAGCATATCATACTCGAAGGCAATAACTATGATAAAATTATAGCTCAGGCAATGAAGCATTTTAATGTCAGGAAAGAAGAACTCAAAATTGAAGTCCTGGAAAGCAAGAAGAATATATTTTCATCTTACTACAAGATTAAAATCATGAAGGAAGATAAGAAGACACTGAAGGTAATTGAAAACAGCATTGACAATATGCTTAACGAGATCCACAAATTGGAAGGCAGAAATATTGATTTCGATTTTAGAGAGGACGGAGTATACATAAAAGCAGAAAAAGGAGTTACGCTTGTAGATATTGTAACTGCGATAGACTTGCGTAGGATTCAGAGCGTCGATTTGACGAAAGTTAAGCAGATTCTGGAGAGCGGAAACCTTGACAATTGGGTAAAGGTAGCCGATTATCAGGATGAAAAAAAGATAGACAGCGAATGCCTGGTAAAACTCTCTAAGGATAAGATGAAAGCATATATTTTTGTAACAAAACCTATAGGCGGTAAGGAAATCACAAAAGAAGCAATAATGGAGGCTCTTAAACAGAATAATGTTGTCTTCAATATAAAGGATTACGAAATAGAAAAAGCAGTAGAACAGAAAATATATGACAGAGAAATACTAGTGGCTGAAGGAATCGAACCGCAGCCAGGAAAGGACGCGGAGCTTGTATACCATTTTGACACATCTACTGAAAAGTCAGTCAGTATAGATAAAGACGGAAGAATTGACTATCGTGAGCTATCTTTGATAAAAAATGTCAAGGCAGGGGATAAGCTGGTAACCTTAATACCTCATACCGAGGGTATTCCGGGAAAAAACACAGCAGGTGAACCGGTTTCCGGTAAAGATGGAAAGAAACTTGCCCTGCCCAGGGGTAAAAATGTGATAGTGAGTGAAGACGGGCTTGAAGCTACTGCTGCAGTTGACGGTGAAGTAAAAATCATTGATGGAAAAGTAAATGTTTTCTCGGTTTATGAAGTAAAACATAATGTGGACAACTCCACCGGCAATATAAGATTTAATGGTAAAGTGGTTGTAATGGGCAATGTTCTAACGGGTTTCTTAATAGAGGCAGAAGGAGACGTTGAAGTATATGGTGTTGTTGAAGGAGCACAGATAAAATCCAAAGGCAATATCATCCTTCATAGAGGGATACAGGGTATGAACAGAGGAGAACTCTACTGTGAAGGAGATCTCATAGCCAAGTTTATAGAAAACAGTAAGATAGATGTAAGAGGAAATATACAAAGTGATGCAATAATGCACAGCCAGGTTACCTGCGGAAAGAAGCTGGAGGCAGCCGGAAGGAAGGGCCTTCTTGTTGGAGGCACCTTTAAAGTGGGTGAAGAAATTAATGCAAAGGTTATCGGTTCACCGATGGCAACAGTCACAGAACTGGAAGTGGGCATCAGTCCGACTATGAGAAAGAAATACGATGAAATAAAGAATGAGTTAAAGCAGATTAACAATAATCTTGACAAGACCGCTAAGGCAGTTGAACTTCTGACGAAAATGAGCAGGAATATGGAGCTTCCGGCGGATAAAAAAGAACTTCTCTCCAAATCAGTACAGCTTAAGCTTCAACTTCAGAAAAGGCAAGAGCAGATTATGAAGGAACAGAATGAATTGGAGGGATATTTCGAAGAGCTTTCAAAAGGAAAAATAAAGGTGTATGATGTGATTTATCCTGGCAGCAGGATAATAATCGGAAGCAGCACGATGCACATAAAGGATTCCATGAAATTTGTTTCATTTTGCAGAATAGATGCCGAGATAAAAATGCTTTCCTATAAAGATATCTGATATATTGTAAGAGGAGTGATTGTTATGTCTATGAGGCCTGTTGATTTTCAGACAATAATACCAAAGCTTCCGGAAATACATAAATCTAAAAGCGCGGAAAATGAGCTGGTAAAGAATAATCTAAATATCAACATACAAAAAGAGCAGCAGCAATACGTGCAAAACACGAGACAGGTAGTAGAAGCAAATAAAGCTCAGGAAGCAAGAATCAACAAGGATGAGAAACAGAAAAAGAGGCAGAGAAATCAGAAGGATGGACACAAGGAAGGTCAACCTGAGGACAAAGATAGACATGATAAAAAAAATAAAAGGAATCCTCTTGGAAGTATAGATATTAGAATATAAACGGGGTGCTCTGATGATTAACTATGTATTATTGGCTATTGGGGTATTTGTGATACTGGCTGCCTTAATCATGATATTTCTTGATAAAGTAAAGGGTGAGGATATATATTTCAGCATTGACGTAAAGGAGCAGGAGATTAAAAAGGTAATTGAAGATGCTGATGAAATCATATCCGAACTTAATTACACTTCAGAAATGGTAGTACAGGAAATTGAACAAAGATTAAATGGCTTCAGGGAGGAGTTAAAGAAACTGAACAATCCTGTTAATACTTCCCCAATAGTTAAAAAGACTGCAGCATCTGCCATAACAACTGCTGCTTCAGCCGGCAAAAAGAAGAGGATCACAAATGACAGCTCTGATATGGATACTGCATTGGATGAAAAGCTCAGTCAAAAGCAATTAGAGGTTCTTGAGTATGCCTCTCAAGGCATGAGTGTGACTGAAATTGCTAAGCAGATGAATATAGGACAAGGAGAGGTTATGCTGATATTGTCCTTGAAAAATGAGGTAGAATAATGGGAAACTACAACCTGAAAAACATAATGCTTGGTGTAGGAATAGGCATTGTATTTTCATCAATGCTTAATATTAGCATGGGAAACAGAGAAATGACAATGGAAGAAATAAGAAATGAGGCAATGAAACATGGCCTGTTTGTATTTTCAAAAGAAGAAATTATAAGCAGCCGGAATCAGGAGAATGATGTTTCAGTTGAAAAGATTAGGCTGGAAATAAAAAAAGGCATGAGCTCTGAGAATATAGCAGATCTTCTCGTGCAAAAGGGTATAATTGATGAATCGGGTGCGTTCCTTGACAGACTTAAGGAGACAAATGCGGAAACAAAGCTTAAGGAAGGTATTTACGAGATACCTAAAGGCTCCGGCTATGATGAAATAATTAACATGCTTACAAAATGAAAAATTCGTCAATATATATTACTATTAGCACAATGAAAATTGAATTACATAAATAATAAATTTTTAGTAAGAATAGAATATATATTGCCAATAAATATGTTATATGATAAACTGTTAAAGGTGAAAAACACACATGGTCTGATCCTCTGGGAGGTGCTTTTAAAAAGTCCCCAAAGGATATGATGATCATGGAGGAAAAACATAGGAGGTGAATTATTAATGTCGGTAATTTCAATGAAACAGCTGTTGGAGGCCGGTGTACACTTTGGACACCAGACAAGAAGATGGAATCCGAAGATGGCGGAATATATCTTTACGGAAAGGAACGGCATATACATTATCGATCTTCAGAAAACAGTCAAGAAGGTTGAGGAAGCATATAACTTCATAAAAGAAGTAGTAGCTTCAGGTAAGGATATACTTTTCGTAGGCACCAAAAAGCAAGCTCAGGAGTCAATCGAATCAGAGGCAATAAGAGCTAATATGTTTTATGTTAATCAAAGATGGCTGGGTGGAATGCTCACCAACTTCAAAACAATCAGGAAAAGAATCGACAGGCTGAATGAGCTTGAAAAAATGGAAGAAGACGGGACATTCGAAGTTCTTCCAAAAAAGGAAGTAATCAAACTTAGAGCTGAAAAGGAAAAACTTCAAAAGAATCTTGGCGGCATAAAGAACATGAATGGTAATCCGGGAGCAATCTTTGTAGTAGACCCAAGAAAAGAAAAAATAGCAATTCAGGAAGCACGTATTCTAGGTATCCCGATAGTTGCAATAGTTGATACAAATTGCGATCCTGAAGAAGTTGACTATCCGATACCTGGCAATGACGACGCTATAAGGGCCGTAAAGCTTCTTACTTCAAAAATTGCAGATGCGGTTATTGAAGCTAGACAAGGTGAACAGCTTGCCGAGTAACTGCTTGGTAAGTATATAAGGCGGCGACAGCCGCCTTTTTCATAAATCTCACAGGAGGCGAATAAAATGATTTCAGTTTCAGCTGTTAAAGAATTAAGAGAAAGAACCGGTTCAGGCATGATGGACTGTAAAAGGGCTCTCACAGAAAGCAATGGAGACATGAAGAAAGCAATAGAAATACTTAGGGAAAAGGGACTTGCAGCTGCGGCAAAAAAAGCAGGCAGAATTGCAAGCGAGGGAATAGTTGACGCATACATACACGGCGGCGGAAGAATCGGGGTACTCATTGAAGTTAATTCCGAAACGGATTTTGTAGCCAGAAACGAGGAATTCAAGCAGTTTGTAAAGGACATGGCAATGCAGGTTGCTGCGTCCAACCCTTTATATGTCAAAAGAGAAGAGGTTGACCCTGATATCATAGAAAAAGAGCGTGAAATTTACAGGGCTCAGGCTCTAAATGAAGGAAAGCCGGAAAAAATCATTGAAAAGATGGTTGAAGGCAGAATTGAAAAATATTATAAAGAGATATGCCTTCTGGAACAGCCCTTTATTAAAGACACGGACAAAACAGTGCAGGAAGTACTTTCATCACTGATTGCAAAAATCGGAGAGAATATTTCCATAAGAAGGTTTGTAAGGTTTGAAAGAGGCGAAGGCCTTGCAAAGAAAGAAGACAACTTCGTAGAGGAAGTAATGAGTCAAATGAATAAATAAGAGGACACTTAGTGTTCTCTTTTTTGAAAAGCAGAAGGATTTTTATAGGATTTGTAGAAGTTTTATGCTTGTATATGACGTGAAAATGTTTCGTGCAATTTGAACTCTGATGAAAATGTTTGGCACGAAACATATACTTGGAGGTATAATAAATATGAGTGACGTGAAGTATAAAAGAATAATACTAAAAATAAGCGGTGAGGCTCTGGCAGGGGATAAGTCTTTCGGATTGAACCACGAAACTCTATTAAATATTGCAGAAAGAGTGAAGCGTTTAAGGGAGCTTGATGTAGAAGTTGCCATAGTTGTGGGCGGAGGCAATTTTTGGAGAGGCAGAAGCGGCGAGGGAATGGATAGGACAACGGCAGACCATATGGGAATGCTTGCGACTGTCATAAATGCCCTTGCACTTCAGGATGCGTTGGAAGGTATAAATGTTGCTACCCGTGTACAAACAGCAATAGAAATGAGGCAGATTGCCGAGCCTTATATCAGAAGAAAAGCTATAAGACATCTTGAAAAGGGGAGAGTGGTTATATTTGCATCGGGTATCGGAAACGCATATTTTTCAACTGATACTACTGCTGCCCTTAGGGCAGCGGAAATTGAAGCGGATATAATACTCATGGCAAAAAAAGTTGACGGTGTATATGACAGTGATCCGAATAAAAATTGTGAAGCAAGAAAATATGACAGACTGTCATATATTGAAGTAATAAACAAAGGATTAGGCGTAATGGATTCCACAGCTGCATCCTTATGCCGAGACAATAAAATTCCCATACTTGTATTTGATCTTAAAAACCCCGATAATATAATTAAGGCTGTAATGGGAAAAGAGATAGGTACAATGGTAAAGGAGGATTAAAGTATGACAAAGGATATTGAAAAGAGTATTCAGGAGAAAATGGAAAAGAGCCTCGCAGTATTGAAGCATGAATTTGCAACTCTCAAAGCGGGACGAGCAAATCCAAGTCTTCTTGACAGAATTTCTGTCGAATATTATGGTTCCTTAACACCTTTAAATCAGATGGCTAACATTGCTGCACCGGAACCCAGAATACTTACAATAAGTCCATGGGATGTAAAAGCTATTCCCATGATTGAAAAAGCCATATTAAAATCTGATTTGGGCATTAACCCTACAAATGATGGAAAAATGATTAGGCTGATTATACCGCAGCTTACGGAGGAAAGAAGAAAAGAACTGGTGAAAGTGGTTAAAAAGCTCACTGAAGAAGCAAAAATAGCAATTAGAAACATTCGACGCGATGCCAATGAAAATATTAAGAAGCTTAAAAAGGATGGAAAAATCACTGAAGATGATCTCAGAAAGTCAGAGGAGAGCATACAAAAAATCACTGACAAATACATCAAGGAAGCTGATAAAGCGTTGGAAATGAAGGAAAAGGAGATAATGGAGGTCTAGATTCGTTGGACAGAATACCTCTTGTAATAGGATATACGCTGGATTGCGCACTTCAGCTTATTGGTGAAGGGTATGATGTAACAATTGATTCAACTTTAACACCCTTTGAAGATAAGAGGGAAGAAAGACAGGGAAATGCACCGGTAGTTGTCAGGCAAAAAGCTGACAGTGGCAGAATAAAACTTACAATATCATATTTTGCGAATTCGCACAATGCCCAGGGGGAATAAATTCGTACATTTCCCAAAGTAATAAAATGTGCGTTTTCCCTCACTTTGAGGGATATTTTTTTGATGGATGCTCATACGAGGAGGTTCTTTGATGCTTGAAGGAATTGATATGGAAAGGCTTCCTGTGCATATAGCCATAATAATGGATGGAAATGGTCGCTGGGCACAGAAAAAAGGGCTGCCGCGGGTAAGGGGACATAAGGCAGGGATGGAAGCAATAAGAAAAACAGTTAAGTGCTGCAGTGACCTGGGTATAAAGATTTTAACCGTATATGCCTTTTCTACGGAAAACTGGAAACGTCCCCAGGATGAAGTGAATTATCTTATGAATCTATTGGTTGAGTACATGCGAAAAGAAGTAAGTTCACTGCATAAAAACAAAGTGAAGATAAAGCTGCTGGGTGAGATTGATATACTTCCCCACCAAACGAGAAGAGAGATAGAAGAAGCTGTCAAGCTTACAAAAAATAACAAAGGACTTCAATTCAACATAGCGCTTAACTACGGAGGCAGGGCAGAGATACTGAAAGCCTGCAAGAGCCTTATTCAAGATATACAAAATGGAAATTTGGATATGAATTCCGTTGATGAAGCAGTGTTTTCAAATTATTTATATACAGGCAGTGATCCTGATCCCGACTTGATAATACGAACAAGCGGCGAACAGAGAATTAGCAATTTTTTGCTGTGGCAGGGGGCATACAGCGAACTGCTGTTTATTGATAGGCTTTGGCCAGACTTTGATGAAAATGCGCTTTACAGGGCCATAAAAGAGTATCAAAGCAGGAACAGGCGTTTTGGTGCATTGAAGTAGCGGAGGTAAAATATGCTGAAAATAAGGATATTAAGTGCACTGCTTGGTATACCTCTTATTATGCTGGTCTTATATTTTGGGGGACTGTACCTTTATATTTTTGCGGCTGCAGTCTCTTTGATTGGATTATTCGAGTATTACAGGGCAATGAGCAATATAAACATACATACAAACAAAGTATTTGGGTATATTTCAGTTGCTTTGTACTATATCATGTTTCTTCTCCCTATTACCTTTAATAGGCCGGGGTTCCTTATTGCACTTTCCGTAATCACTTTGCTTACATGTGAAATAATAAGACAGAAGGACAGTATAGCTGAAATATCCGTTAATATTCTAGGAATAACCTATATTCCTTTTCTGTTCAGTCATATTCTATTTATAGAAAAACTAAAATACGGCAATGTTCTAGTGTGGCTTCCTTTTTTGACTGCATGGTTTACAGATACTTCTGCATATTTTATTGGAATATATATGGGGAAAACGAAATTGTGCCCGGGAATTAGTCCGAAAAAAACTGTGGAAGGTGCTTTGGGCGGTATTGCAGGAGCAGTTTTATTCAGTTTACTAACAGGAACTATAATAAACAGACTGGGGACAGATATCAGATTGATTCACTTCCTGACAACGGGATTCATCTGCGGTATTGCCTCAGAACTCGGTGATCTTGCCGCTTCGTATATTAAGAGATATGCAGGTATAAAAGATTTTGGAAACATAATTCCGGGACATGGAGGAATATTGGATAGATTTGACAGTATACTATTTACCGCACCGGTCATTTATTATTACTTCGTACTTATAGGAGATTTAATATAGCACTGTGCGCAGACACGGGGAGTTAGGGCAGTGCTTCTATATGTGGCGCTAAGGAGAAAGGGATATATATGAGAGTAATTTCTGTATTGGGGTCGACGGGATCGATAGGTACGCAGGCTCTGGAGGTTATAAGAGAACATAAGGAAGAATTTAGAATAGATGCTATTGCTGCTCATTCAAACGTTGACTTGCTTGAAGCCCAGGTAAGGGAATTCAGGCCGAAAATAACCGCAGTAGCAGAAACAGCAAAATACAAAGAACTGAAGAGCCGGGTCGGAGGACTGACATATGTTGCTGCAGGACAGGAAGGGGTGGTGGAGGCAGCGACATGTGAAAGCTGTGATACTGTGGTTTCTGCTATTGTTGGCATAGCAGGACTAATTCCTACATATAATGCCATAATAAAAGGAAAGAATATTGCACTGGCAAACAAGGAAACTCTTGTTACCGCAGGCAGGATCATAATGGGGGAAGTAAAAAGAAATAATGTTAAAATGCTTCCGGTTGACAGTGAACATTCTGCAATATTCCAATGTCTTGCCAACAGCAAGCATAATGAAATATCAAAAATAATACTCACAGCTTCCGGAGGGCCATTTCGCACCAAAACCTTGAAAGAACTGGAGAATGTTACGGTGCAGGATGCTTTGAAGCACCCCAATTGGTCTATGGGAAAGAAAATCACAATAGACTCTGCAACACTTATGAACAAGGGGCTTGAGGTTATAGAAGCCAGATGGCTGTTTGATATAATGCCGGAATCCATAGAGGTATGCATACATCCCCAGAGTATAATCCATTCAGCGGTAGAGTTTGCGGATGGTGCGATTATTGCACAATTAGGACTGCCTGATATGAAAATTCCCATACAATATGCTCTGACATATCCTGAAAGGCTTTCAACAAGTGGTGAAAGGCTCAGCTTGACATCCATAGGTAAATTGACTTTTTATAAGCCTGATACCGAAAAATTCAAATGTCTGAAGCTTGCAATCAAAGCTCTTAAAATGGGAGACAGCGCATGTGTGGTATTGAACGGCGCCAATGAGGAAGCAGTGAAATTATTCCTGTCGGGGAAAATAAGCTTCCTTGATATTGGAAACCTCATAGAAAAGACCCTGGATAAACATAAAACAGTTAAAAATATAAATATTGATGAAGTGTCTGCTCTTGACAAATGGTCCAGAGAGACGTTTATCAGTCTGTCTGAAGTGGGGTGTTGCAAATAATGACGTTAATTGCTGCGATACTGGTATTTAATTTGATCGTACTTGTGCACGAAGCAGGCCACTTTGCCGTAGCACGTATTGGCGGAATAAAGGTTGTGGAATTTGCGCTGGGTATGGGGCCGAAAATCATCGGGAAAAAATTCGGGGAAACAATGTATTCCTTGAGAGCTTTTCCTATTGGAGGATTTTGCCTGATGCTTGGAGAAGATGAGGATAACAATGAACCGGGTGCCTTTAATAACAGTCCTATAATGACAAGGATATCTTCAATTATTTCCGGTCCGGTTTTTAACATTATTCTGACAATACTTATATATTCATTGGTGATTGCTCCTGTTGCCGCTCCTATAATCGGTCAGGTGACAAAGGGAATGCCTGCGGATATGACAGGTATTAAAGCCGGAGAAAAGATAGTTAAGATAAATGATGTGGAAATAAACCACTGGAACGAAATAAAGCCGGAAATAGGAAAGCATGAAGGAGAACAGATAACTGTTACGGTTGAGAAAAACGGAGTTCAAAGGGAAATAAAACTTGTGCCGGTTAAGAATCCAAATACGGAGGATATTGTAATCGGTGTATCTCAAAAGGTTTCCATTGCCGGATTTTCGATTAAGGAAGGAATAAATACAACAGTTACCGTAACAAAAATGATGTTGAACTTCCTTGGACAGTTGGTTATGGGTAAAGCCGATACAAATGAAGTAAGCGGCCCCATATCAATAATTGTCTATATGAATGAAGCTGCCAAGACAGGTTTAATTAGCGTGCTTTACCTCACTGCAATAATAACCTTGAATCTTGGTATAATTAACCTTCTTCCTTTACCTGCTCTTGATGGAGGAAGGTTGTTATTCCTTTTTATTGAGCTTATAAGAAGAAAGCCTCTTCCTGCGGAAAAGGAGGGAATGGTTCATTTTTTGGGGCTTGTAGCACTAATGGCACTTTCCGTATTTCTTATGTATAAGGACATAATAAGATTCAATTTAGTTGATATTTTTAGGTAGGTCGATTATGGGTAAATATACGAAAAAATTAAGAATAGGCAGCAAATATGTTGGGGGCGGTGAGCCGGTCCTTGTGCAATCCATGACCAATACCAAAACACAGGATGCGGTGTCCACCATAGAGCAGATTAAGAGGCTTGAGGCTTCAGGCTGTGACATTGTCAGAGTTGCGGTACCCGACATGAAGGCTGCCGAAGCAATAAAGGAAATTAAGCGCAAAATCTCAATACCTTTAGTAGCTGATATTCATTTTGACTATAGGCTTGCTATACAATCAATCATCAACGGAGCCGACAAGATAAGAATAAATCCGGGAAACATAGGAGACAGTGAAAGAGTCAGGAAGGTTGTTGAAGCTGCTAAAGAAAGAGGTATACCTATCAGAATCGGTATTAATTCGGGTTCTCTGGAAAAGGAAATACTTGAGAAGCATGGGAGCCCTACAGCCGATGCACTGGTAGAAAGCGCTTTGAATAATATTAGGCTCATTGAGTCTATGGACTTTAAAGACATAGTTATATCAATAAAATCATCAGATGTGCTTCTGACAATAGACAGTTATATGAGAATTTCCAAAGTGACGGATTATCCGCTTCATTTGGGAATAACTGAAGCAGGAACATTGCTTTCCGGCTCCGTAAAATCTTCGGTAGGGCTGGGTATACTGCTGTATAATGGTATAGGAGATACCATCAGGGTATCATTGACAGGAGATCCCGTGGAAGAGATACATACCGCAATAGAGATACTTAGGAGTCTGAAACTTATTAATGAAGGTATAGAGATAATATCCTGCCCCACTTGCGGGAGGACCTGCGTTGACCTTATAAAAATTGTTGAAGAGGTTGAGAAAAGAATAAAGGGAATACAGGTAAAAAAACCCATGAAGCTTGCCGTTATGGGGTGTGCAGTTAACGGGCCCGGTGAAGCCAGAGAAGCCGATTTGGGTATCGCAGGTGGAAAGGGAGAGTTTCTGTTGTTCCATAAAGGAAAAATAATGGGAAAAATACATCAGGATAAAATAATAGATGAACTGATAAGGGAAGTAGAAGCCTTTCAATCCGTATAAATTATACATGCTATGCCATATAATAATTAAGAGGATTCGCGAAGGAGGAAACGACAATGAATGTAACTGCGGTAATTCCTGCTTACAATGAAGAACATACAATTGCCGGCGTAGTAAATTGTGTAAAAGGAATTGATAAAATTCAAAAAGTAATAGTGGTAAGTGACGGTTCAACAGACAGGACTGCTGAAATTGCAAAAAAGTGCGGTGCTGAAGTAATAGAGCTTAATGAAAATATCGGCAAAGGCGGTGCAATTAAAGCAGGCATAGATGAATGCGGAACTGAGGTAATATTATTTTTGGATGCGGACTTGATAGGACTTACAAAAAAACATGTGTTGGATCTTATAGATCCTGTCATAAGTGACAAGGCGGATATGACCATAGGAATATTTAAAAACGGAAGAATGGTAACAGACCTTGCCCAGAAAGTAACACCATATCTTTCAGGGCAGAGAGCAATTAAAAAATCAATTATTGATAGAATTCCGAATATGGATATAACCAGATACGGTGTAGAGGTTGCATTAACAAAATATGTTGATAAATCTTCCGCCAGAGTTCTTGAGGTAGATCTTCCGGACATGACTCATGTAACAAAGGAAGAAAAGCTTGGAATTATTAAAGGTGTACAGGCACGTATTAAGATGTATTGGGATATTGTCAAGATTCTGAGCAGCTATAATCTGAAAAAGGAATTAAAGTAACCCGGAGGTTGATATGCAAATTAATCTATACAAGGACAAGTTCGAACTAAAAAAAATTAGGATTTTGAAAAAAGCAAGGGAATGGGAGCTTATAATTAGCTTAAAGGGGGCTGTTTCCATTTCTGAACTGGGAGAAATTGAATCTACCATAGCAAAATATTTTAAGCTGAATAAAGCAAGAATTGTAATTGATAAATCATCTGCAAATACCGGTACAGATGAGTACATTAAGTTGAACTGGGAAGATTTAAAAAAAGCAGTAATGGCCAGCAACCCGTCTTTCACGGGTTTTCTTATAGATGCGAATGCCAGGCTTGAAAACAACATCATTAAAATCATGGTGAATTCAGAAGAAGCAGTAAAATATCTAACTTCAAAAAAATGTAATGATATTATTGCCCGGTATATTAATGACTATTTCCATAACAACCTTCATGTATTGATATGTGTTGATAATGAAGATAAACTATGCGAGGATGAGTATTTGAAGTGCTATTTTGAAGAAGAAAAGAAAATGGTGGCTGAAGCTCTGAAACACGCAAAAAATTGTAGTAGGGACAATCAAGAGAAGAATATGGAATACTTGATAATGGGCAGGCCTTTTAAAGACGCTCCTGTCAGCATTGCGTCAATAGCTGAGGATTCGGGAAGGGTTGCAATACAGGGATGCATATTCAATACAGAGATTAAAACACTTAATAGCGGAAAGACCATAATATCCTTTAACATTACGGACAATACCAATTCAATTACTGCAAAAATATTTGTAAGAGAAGAAAATGATTTCGCCAGACTGGCTTCAAATATTACCAACGGAAGATATGTAGCAGTAAAAGGAGATGTACAATACGACAAATATATTAAAGAACTGGTAATATACCCTAGTTGCATTGTATCGGCAGAGAAATCAATTCGAACTGACAATGCTGAGGTAAAGAGAGTAGAGCTTCATGCCCATACCGGTATGAGCGCCATGGATGGAATCTGTTCTGCTTCAGACCTGGTAAAAAAGGCGAAAACTTGGGGACATAAGGCAATTGCTATTACCGACCACGGTGTGGTCCAGGCATTTCCGGAAGCCTATGAAGCGTCTAAAATCCACGGAGTTAAGATAATATACGGGGTTGAAGGCTACTTTGTCAATGACGGAGTACCGGCAGTATATAATGCAGTAAGCAGAAGCTTTGATGAGGAATTCACAGTATTTGATATTGAGACTACGGGACTTTCACCTATAAAGGATAAAATAACTGAAATCGGTGCAGTTAAAATTAAAAATGGGAAAATTATGGACAAGTTCTCCGAACTAATTAATCCTGAAATTCCTATCCCTGAAAATATTACAAGACTGACAGGAATAACTGACAGCATGGTTAAGGATAAAGCAAATATCAAGGAAATACTGCCAAGGTTTCTTGATTTTGCGGGTGATTCACCGTTAATAGCCCATAATGCAAACTTTGACAGCGGCTTCATAAGGGCAAAAGCATCAGAAATGGGAGTAAAATTGAATAATACAATAATTGACACCCTTCAACTGTCAAGACTACTGCTTAAAGGTTTAAAGAGACATAAGCTGGATATTGTCTGTGAACACCTTGGAATAGGGCTTGAAAACCATCATAGAGCTGCCGATGACGCAGAAGCAACCGCAAAGATAATGCTGAAGTTTATTGAAATGTTGAAAAACAAAGGTATTGATAATATTGCTGATATAAACAGGCTTTCCATGTCAGGAAAAAGCTATAAAACAGGAGAAGCCTACCATATTGTTCTTTTAGTCAAGAATATGACAGGGCTGAGGAATCTGTACAAGTTAATATCCATGTCCCATCTGGATTACTTCTATAAGAGGCCAAGGCTGCCCAAAAGCATGCTGACTCAATACCGTGAAGGTCTATTAATCGGTTCTGCCTGTGAAAAAGGTGAAGTATTCAGGAATATACTTAACAACCTGGATGAAAACACAATTATTGAAAATGCAAGGTTCTATGACTATCTTGAAATACAGCCCAACGGAAATAATGAATTCCTGATCCGAAACGGAATGATTGCTAATAAATCGGAGCTTGAAGCAATAAACAAACGGATTGTTGAACTGGGAAAAACGTTAAATAAAATGGTAGTTGCTACAGGAGATGTACATTTCCTTGAGCCTGAGGATGAAATATACAGACGCATAATAATGGCAGGACAGGGATATGCAGATGCAGATGAACAGGCACCGCTGTACTTTAAGACCACGGATGAAATGATGAAAGAATTTGAGTATCTCGGCAGAGAAACCGCTTATTCGTTGGTGGTGCGGAATCCCAACAGGATATTGGAACAAATTGAGGACATCATTCCAATTCCGGAGAATACATATCCGCCCAAAATTGAAGGAGCCGAAGAGCAAATTAAGGAAATGGCCATGAGAAAAGCCCATGCCCTATATGGAGAGATACTTCCGGAGGTTGTGGAAAAAAGATTGGAAAAGGAGCTTAACTCAATTATAAACAACGGTTATGCCGTAATGTATCTTATAGCACATAAGCTTGTTGCAAAGTCTCTGGAGGACGGTTATCTGGTAGGCTCAAGAGGTTCCGTAGGCTCTTCCTTTGCTGCCACAATGTGTGATATTACCGAAGTCAATCCGCTGCCTCCCCATTATCTGTGTCCCGAATGCAAGTATTCCCGCTTTTTCCTTGATGGTTCAATAGAATCGGGAGCTGATCTCAGTGACGATAATTGCCCCCAGTGCGGATCACCGCTTAAAAAAGACGGTCATGATATACCTTTTGAAATGTTCCTGGGTTTTGAGGGGGACAAGGAACCCGATATTGATCTGAATTTTGCCGGGGAATACCAGCCTGAAGCCCATAAATACACTGAAGAACTATTTGGAAAGGGGAATGTCTTCAGAGCAGGTACAATAGGTACAATAGCAGAAAAGACGGCTTATGGTTTCATTAAAAAGTACTATGATGAAAAAGGGATAAGAATAAACAATGCGGAAACAAACAGGCTTATCAAGGGCTGTACCGGAATAAAGAGGACAACGGGACAGCACCCGGGGGGAGTAATGATAGTACCGGATTACACGGATATATATAACTTTACTCCCATTCAGAGACCGGCTGACGACACTGGCTCCAGTATAATAACTACACATTTTGACTATCATTCCATAAGCGGGAGGCTGCTTAAGCTGGACATACTGGGCCACGACGTCCCTTCAATGATAAAAATGCTTGAGGATATAACAGGCTTCAGTGTTAACAATATACCCCTGGATGACTCTAAGACTATGAGCCTGTTTACAACAACAGATGCACTTGGAATTATTCTTGAAGAAATTGACTGCAAGGTTGGAAGTCTTGGAATACCTGAATTCGGTACAAAATTCGTACGGCAGATGCTTATGGACACAAAACCCTGCACCTTTGCCGAGCTGGTGAGGATTTCAGGTCTTTCCCACGGCACAGATGTATGGCTTAATAACGCTCAGGAACTGATAAAAAGCGGCACTGCAACCCTTAAGGAAGTCATCGCTACAAGGGATGACATAATGCTTTTCCTTATATATAAGGGAATGAACCCCAGGATGTCCTTCAAAATTGCGGAAAATGTCAGGAAAGGTAAAGGCCTGACCCCTGAACATGAAGAAGCCATGAAAGAACAGGGTATTCCGAAATGGTACATAGAATCTTGTAAAAAGGTAAAATATCTGTTTCCAAAGGCTCATGCTACGGCATATGTTATGATGTCCTTCAGGGTTGCATATTACAAGGTATATTATCCGGAAGCCTTCTATGCCACTTACTTTACAGCAAAGCTGGACGATTTTGACGCTGATTTGTTCATAGAGGGCAGGGAAGCTATAAAGGCAAAGTGGATAGAAATCGACAGATTGGGGAATAATGCAACTGCTAAGGAGAAAAACCTTATGACACTTATAGAGGTGGTTTATGAAATGTATCTTCGGGGTATAAAACTTTTGCCCGTTGACCTTTATAAATCCGATGCAAAGAAATTTGCGGTAACAAAGGAAGGGATTCTGCCTCCACTGGCTTCACTGCAGGGAGTAGGCACAAGTGCCGCACAGAATATAGTATGCGCAAGAGAAGAATCCAACTTCATATCCATAGACGATCTGCGTGAAAGAGCAAGAATCTCCAAAACAGTTATAGAAATAATGAAGAATCACGGATGCCTGAAAGGACTTCCTGAAAGCAATCAGTTAAGTATGTTCTCAGCCGGGGGAAGTCTGCAAGTATAACAGAACACAAAACTTGCATATAATAGCAAAGAGTGATATAATTTTTTCGAGTACTATTAAGCGACTTAATTACCAGAGTGGGCAAATCCCACTCTTTCGTATTAATATGAGTAGAATTAGTCAAAATATCACATAAAGGAGAGTGATAATATGACAAAGAGAAGAATTGAAGATATTGTATATGAACTGGCAAGACCTATAATTGATAGAAAAAACTTCGAGCTTGTAGAAATTGAGTATAAGAAGGAAGGACAGGACTGGTTCCTCAGAGTATACATAGACAAAGAAGGTGGAATAACAATAGATGACTGCCAGTCTGTCAGCGAAGAGCTAAGCGATTTGCTTGATGAAGCTGACCCGATAGAACAATCTTATATATTTGAGGTTTCCTCCCCTGGAATAGACAGGCCCTTGAAGACAGACAGGGACTACAGGAAGAACATTGGAAAACCCATTGAAATTAAGCTTTTTTCACCAATGAATGGAAAGAAGGTTATAGAAGGTATTCTTAAAGGGCATACGGAAGCAGTCGTTGAAATAGAAGTTGATGGAAAACCAATAGATGTTGAAAAAAGTTCAATTGCCTTAATAAAACCAATAGTAAAGTTTTAATAAATTATTGTATAGGAGGGAGCAATAAATGAATGGAGAGTTTCTCCTAGCACTGGATCAAATAGAAAAAGAAAAAGGAATTTCAAAAGAGCTGCTTATAGATGCAATAGATGTTGCACTGGTTTCAGCATTCAAAAAAAATTTTGGAACCTCGCAGAATGTCAAGGTTGAAATAAACAGAGAAACAGGGGAAGTTGACGTTTATGCACTTAAAACAGTGGTTGAAGAAGTTGAGAATGAATTTCTGCAGATTAGCCTGCAGGACGCAAAGGCAATAAGCAGAAACTATGAAATCGGTGATATTGTTGAAACAAAGGTCACTCCCAAGAATTTCGGCAGGATAGCAGCTCAAACGGCTAAGCAGGTGGTGGTCCAGAGGATTCGCGAGGCGGAAAGAGGTATCATATTCGATGAATTTATTAGCAGGGAAAATGAAATAGTTACAGGACTTATACAGAGAAAGGAAAAAAGCAGTGTTTTCATTGATCTGGGCAAAACCGAAGCAATTTTGGGTCCCGGGGAGCAGACACCTAACGAAGTATACAATATCGGCGACAGGATTAAGACTTACATTGTAGAAGTAAAGAAGACAACAAAAGGGCCTCAAATAGTACTGTCAAGGACACATCCGGGACTTGTCAAGAGACTTTTTGAATTGGAGGTTCCGGAAATACAAAGCGGAATTGTTGAGATAAAAAGCATAGCAAGAGAAGCAGGATCAAGAACAAAAATAGCCGTATTCTCTCATGATAAGAATGTCGAGCCTGTTGGAGCCTGTGTCGGTCAAAGGGGTCAAAGAGTCCAGGTAATAGTTGACGAACTCAGAGGAGAAAAAATAGATATTATTCAGTGGAGCGATGATCCTGAATTATTTGTCGGAAGCGCATTAAGCCCTGCAAAAGTAATTGAGGTAAATGCAGACAAAGAGACCAATTCAGCAAGAGTTATTGTGGAAGATTCGCAGCTATCGCTGGCTATAGGTAAGGAAGGACAGAATGCGAGACTGGCTGCAAAGCTTACCGGATGGAAAATTGACATAAAGAGTCAATCACAGGTAACCGACATATGAAGGAGGTAGATTGTATGGCAAAAAAAAGAAAAGTACCTCTCAGAAAATGTCTTGGCTGTAATGAAATGAAGCCTAAAAAGGAGCTTATCAGGATAGTGAGAAACCCTGAAGGGAATGTAGATATCGATAATATAGGGAAAGCTCACGGAAGAGGCTGCTATATATGTCCTGATATGAAATGCCTTGAATCTGCCATAAAGGCAAAAAGTGTAGAAAATGCATTGGAAGTTCCAGTAGGTGAAGATGTGTATAATAAAATAAGGATGCAGCTTACTAATGAATAAGGTATATTCAATGATAAGCCTTGCATACAAGGCTGGTAAACTGCTTACAGGCGAAGATGCCGTAAGGAATTCAATCAGAAGCGGCAGAGTGAGGCTAATTATAATTTCAGAGGACGCTTCTGACAATACTAAGAAGCACATAGGTAATTCTGCTGCATTTTATAATGTGCCCTGTATCATATGGGGAATGAAGAATGAATTCGGCAGCTGCATAGGGAAGAGTGCAAGGTCGGTATTAGGAATAACGGACGAAAACTTTGGCAGTGGAATTAGTGATAAACTTATTGATGAAGTGAGAAAAAAAGAAAAACCTGGGGGTGGTTTTATTGAGTAAAATTAGAGTGTATGAATTGGCAAAGGAAATTGGAATTCAGAGCAAAGAGATTTTGGCAGCTGCCAAGGAGCTGAATATAAATGTAAGCAACCATATGAGTACACTGAAGGATTCGGAAGTAGCCGCAATAAAGAATCATATGAAAAAAGCGGTTCAGTCCCAACAACAAAAGAAGAAGCCTCTAACAGAGCAGCAGCCGCAAAGGACTCAGCAGAAACAGCAGCCTAAGCAGGCTCAGAAATCTCAAAAACCTCAACGGCCGGTGAGTAAAGCACAGCAGAATTCTGATGGAAATAAAAGACAATCGCCTAAGGTCCGAACCGCTCAAACAGATGTGGAAGATGAAACATTACCGCTGAATACTAAAAAGGAATTTTCAAAGGTTGAAAGAATAGGAAAGAAACACCCGAGCAAAGCCACTCAGGGCAGGACTCAATTTAAGCACCAGCAGCCGGGAAAACATTATAATAAGAACTTTAAGCAAAGAGGCTATGATGCATCGAAAAAAGAAGAAGTCCACGTCCCGAAAAAGCCGGTTAAAATTGGCGACTCAATTTCCGTAAAGGAACTGAGTGAAAGACTAGGGAAGCCTGTAACCGAGATAATCAAAAAGCTCTTATTGTTGGGTATAATTTCTAATATAAATCAAATACTGGATTTTGACACAGCTCAGCTGATATGTGAAGAATTCGGCTTTGAAGTAGATAGGATAATTGACAAAGAAAGTGAAGAAGTACTTCTGAAAACTGAAGAAGACAGGCCTGAGGATTTGAGGCCGAGGCCTCCTGTAGTTACCATAATGGGCCATGTAGACCATGGAAAGACATCCTTGCTTGATGCAATAAGACAGACTAATGTAATTGCAACAGAAGCCGGAGGAATTACGCAGCATATAGGAGCATATACAGTAACAATCGGAGATAAGAAAATTGCTTTCCTTGATACTCCGGGCCATGAAGCCTTCACAGCAATGAGAGCCAGAGGAGCGAAAGTAACCGATGTTGCTGTGCTGGTTGTTGCCGCAGATGACGGAGTAATGCCTCAGACGGTGGAAGCAATAAACCATGCAAAAGCAGCCAATGTTGCTTTGATTGTAGCCATAAATAAAATTGACAAACCGACAGCCAATCCTGACAGAGTGAAGCAGGAGCTCGCGGAATACGGGCTTATTTCAGAGGATTGGGGCGGTGATACCGTAATGGTTCCTGTATCGGCAAAGAAGAAGGAGGGTATATCTGCACTTCTTGAGATGATTTTATTGGTTTCAGAAATGCAGGAGCTTAAGGCCAACCCCAAGAAAAAGGGGATAGGTACGGTAGTGGAGGCAGAGCTTGACAAAGGGAAGGGCCCTGTTGCCACAGTCCTGATACAAGATGGTTCATTGAATCTGGGAGATTTCTTTATAGTAGGAAACACTCACGGAAAAGTAAGGGGTATGATAGACGACAAAGGAAAGAGAATTAAGAAGGCAGGACCTTCAACACCGGTGAAGATACAAGGCCTTGATGAGGTTCCTGATGCAGGGGATATTTTAATGGTTGTAGATGATGAAAAGACTGCAAAGACTATTTCGACAAAGCGCAAGGAAAAGGAGCGGCTTTCTCAGATACAAAACAAGCAGACTGTATCCCTCGAGGAGCTTTTTAATCAGATAAAGGAAGGGAAGGTTAAGGAGCTTAACATAATACTGAAAGCTGATGTGCAGGGTTCTGTGGAGGCTATAAAAGAATCTCTTGCGAAATTAAGCAATGAAGAAGTAAAGGTTAATACAATACACGGCGGCGTAGGTGCCATAACAGAGTCGGATGTTATGCTTGCGTCAGCATCAAATGCTGTAATAATAGGATTCAATGTAAGGCCGCAGCCCATGGCTGTTGCCCTGGCTGAAAAAGAAAAAGTCGATATTAGGCTTTACAGGGTAATATATAATGCAATAGAAGATGTAGAAGCCGCTATGAAGGGTATGCTGGAGCCGGAATACAAGGAAGTGGTGCTGGGCCACGCGGAAGTCCGCGCTATCTTTAAAGCATCGGCAGTCGGTACTATTGCAGGCTGCTACGTCAATGACGGTAAAATAAACAGAAATAATGACATCAGAATAATTCGCGACGGTATTGTGATACATGAGGGAAAGCTTGCATCTTTAAAAAGATTTAAGGATGATGTAAGGGAAGTTAACTCAGGATATGAATGCGGTTTGAACATGGAAAAATTCAACGACATAAAAGAAGGAGACGTTATAGAATCCTTCACAATGGAAGCAGTTCCGAGAAAATAAATTACAAACATCAGACTCGAGACTTAACATTGCAGGCAGGAGGGAGATCATGGCTAATCATAGATTAAACAGGATATCAGAGGAAGTAAAAAGAGTCGTAAGCGAAATAATCAGAAACGATCTAAAGGATCCTAGAATATCAACATTGTGCAGTGTAGTAGCTGCGGAAGTCACTCCTGATTTGAGGTATGCCAAGGTATTCATCAGCGTACTTGGTTCTGAGGAAGAAAAAAAAGCTACAATAAAGGGTCTCACTAATGCTGCCGGATTTATTCGGCGTGAATTGGGAAGGAAAATTGAACTTCGATGTTTGCCGGATGTGGTTTTTGAACTTGACAGGTCTATTGAACATGGTGCGTATATAAGCAAGCTTATAAATGAGGTAAGGAAGAAGGACGGAGGAGAGGACCTTTGATTTTTAAAAGTATAATAGACAAAATCAAAGATAGCAATAAAATTGCCGTATTATCTCATGTAATGCCTGACGGCGACAGTATCGGGTCCAGCCTCGCACTTTACAATGCGCTGAAAAAATGCGGAAAGGATGTGCGGTTTATACTTGATGATGATATCCCAAGGAAATATGGATTTCTAAAAAGCTCAGGCGAGATTCAAAGGCCGGGTCAATTCGAAAGCTTTGATGCAGTAATCGTCCTTGATTGCGGAGATACTGAAAGACTGGGCAATTCCAGTATATACCTCAATAACAATTATGTAATCAATATAGATCATCATATGAGCAACAATAAATACGGTGATTTGAACATGGTTAATAAGGATTCAGCCGCAGCAGGTGAACTGGTATATGATCTTATAAAGGAACTGGATATAGTCATGGACAGGGAAATATCCGAATGCCTTTACACTGCTATTGTAACCGATACCGGGCAATTCCAATACAGTAATACAACCTCCAGGACGCACCTGATTATTGGAGACCTTATAAACAATGGAGTCAATGTATCCCTGATGTCGGAAAGAATATACCAGAACAACTCAAAAGAAAAGACAGTGCTGATGAATATGGCTCTAAGCTCACTGGAATTCTTTCATAATGATGTTACATCCTGCATAAGTCTTACACTGGAGCAGATGAAGGAGGCAAATGCATCGGATGAGGACAGCGACGGAATAATAAACCTTGCCAGGGACATTGAATGTGTTGAAGTTGCCATATTCCTTAGGGAGGTTGAACCAGGGGTAGTTAAGGTAGGGCTCAGATCGAAGAAAAAAGCTGATGTGTCGGCTGTGGCTGTTCTCTTCGGAGGAGGAGGCCATTTGCATGCTGCAGGCTGCACACTCCCAGGTACTGTTGATGAAGTAAAAAAGAAAATTCTTGATGCAGTTGCTGAAGAATTAAACAGGGGCGAATTATGAACGGTATAATAAATGTCCTGAAGCCTCCGGGAATGACCTCTCATGGCGTAGTTTCCTATATAAGAAAAGTATTGAATATGAAAAAGGTAGGCCATACCGGAACTTTGGACCCTGAAGCTGCGGGAGTACTGCCTGTATGTTTGGGAAAGGCAACAAAGGCTGTCCGGTATATAACCGACAAGAAAAAAAGTTACAGAGCTAATATAAGATTCGGCACTGTTACGGATACCTACGACAGTTATGGACAGATTATCAAAGAAGATAAATCTGTCGTTGTAGATAGAGAAACTCTTGAAAACACCATAAAAAACTTTATAGGAACGATTAGACAAAAGCCTCCTATGTATTCTGCAGTAAAGATAAAAGGGAAGAAGCTTTACCAATATGCCCTTGAAGGTAAAGAGGTTCAGATTAATGAACGTCCTGTAGAAATATTTAAACTCAGTTTGATAGAAATGCTGCCAGATAACGAAGCCATTGTTGATGTGGTATGTTCAAAAGGCACCTATATCAGAAGCCTTTGTCATGATATAGGAAAAGCTCTGGGCTGCGGTGCATATATGTCACAGCTTATAAGACTTGCTTCTTATCCATTTACAATTGAGGATTCCCATACCCTGGAGGAGATAAAAGCAGCGGTTGAAAAAAACCGGATAGAAGATATCATATCCAGCGTAGAAATTCTGTTTAGACAATATAAATCAATTAATATAAAAGCATCTGCTATGAACTCTGTATTAAACGGCAACCCCCTTTTTGAACAGGGAGTATTGGACGGCTTCCGGGGGCTTAGTGAAAATGAGGACATAAGCATATACGGAGAAGCGGGTTTTATAGGAACAGGCACTGTGAAGTATGATACAGACAGGCAGAGAATATATGTAAAGGTAAAAAATATATTTGTATAAATTATTGAAAACGGCAGCATTACAGAATTGCTTTATTTGGTAAATAAGGGTGGTTATCTTGAAAATAACAGAACACTATGATGAAGCTGCGAAGAATGCACCATGGTGCATTGCACTGGGCAGCTTTGACGGTGTCCATTTGGGGCACAAGAAGCTTATAGAAATTTTGAGGGAAGAGGCTGTATCTGCCGGCACACAAAGCATGGTATACACCTTTCATACCCATCCGAGGAAAATTCTTATCCCCGATAGGCATATTTACCTGATTACAGATAATAAGAAACGATCTGAGATAATTGAACAATTGGGAGTAGACATGCTGTATCTTGAGGATTTCAACAATATCAGGGATATGGGCGCTGAAGATTTTGTCAAAAACATACTTGTAGACCGTTTCAGTGTAAAATCCGTAGTGATAGGTTACAACTACAGGTTCGGAGCCAAAGGGGCGGGCAATGCTGCAGTTCTCAAAGAATATGGCGACAAATACGGCTTTAGGGTAATTATTGTTGATGCTTATGAAGTAAACGGACATGCAGTATCAAGCAGCCTGATAAGGCACATAATAAGAAGCGGCAGCGTTGACAAAGTATCGGAATACCTTGGAAGGGATTTCTCTGTACATGGGAAAGTCGTATACGGCAAACAGAACGGTGAGGTTATGGGCTTTAAAACTGCCAATATAAATGTAAAAAAGGATATTACACTCCCAAAGAAGGGAGTTTATCATACAAGTACAAAAGTATTGGGGAGGCTCTACAAAAGCATAACAAACATAGGTTTCAATCCAACCTTTAACGGGGAAAGCCTGAGTGTGGAAACTCATCTTCTTGACTTTTGCGATGATATTTACGGAGAAGAAATTGAAATTTTCTTCCATAAATATAAAAGAGACGAAATAAAGTTTAAAAATGTGGAAGAACTTGTTAAACAAATAAACAGTGATATCCGGGACAGGCTTGAATATGAGCCATTAGAATAAATATCCTTTACATGGAGAAATATATATGTTAAAATCATACTTGTCACAATGATGCCAATTGCTAGGTATACCGACTCACCAACGGTTTGCTTGGCTATTGGAGATATATTAAGGAGGTGGAATTTAATGGCACTAACGAAGGAATTAAAAAGTGAACTTATCCAGAAGTATCAACTGAAAGAAGGAGATACAGGATCACCTGAAGTGCAGATTGCAATACTTACAGAGCGAATAAACAATCTTAATGATCATCTTCAAAATAACAAGAAGGATCATCACTCAAGAAGAGGACTTCTCAAGATGGTTGGGCAAAGAAGGGGACTTCTGAATTATCTCAAGACAAAAGATATCGAGAGATACCGTGCTATTATTGAAAAATTAGGTCTAAGAAAATAGTAGTTTGGGGCGGGGTTCAAACCCGCCCTTTTTGCAATATTTTTTGGTGAGAGAAGGAAATACTAAATACATATAGAAGATATTATTTTGGAAATGGCAAAAATATCTTACTATAGTTTCAGATTTTGCTATTTATGTCGTGAATGAGTATGAAAATCCGGTCACGACGCTTGAATCAGGTAAAAATGTTTCACACTATTTGAATTCAATATAAAATGTAAAGTGCGAAGCATGTTATATACAGATTTGAAAGGAGGAAATGATATGGATGTATTTGAACTTGAACTGGCTGGGAGAACACTAATAATTGAAACAGGAAGATTAGCCCAGTTAGCCGATGCAGCAGTCCTAGTCAGATATGGCGATACTGCAGTACTTGTAACAGCATGTGCTTCAGCAGAACCAAAGCAGGGAATAGATTTCTTCCCTCTCAGTGTCGACTATGAAGAAAGGCTTTATGCAGTCGGTAAGATCCCGGGTGGTTTCATCAAAAGGGAAGGAAGGCCTACAGAAAAGGCAATACTGTCGGCTAGATTGATAGACAGGCCAATCAGGCCTTTATTTCCTCACGGATACAGGAATGACGTACAGGTAGTGGCAACCGTATTATCCGTAGATCAGGACAATCTGCCAGAAATAGCAGCAATGATTGGTTCATCGGCGGCTCTTTCCATTTCAACAATACCCTTCCAGGGCCCCACAGGCTCTGTACTGGTTGGAAGAGTTGACGGAGAGCTCATACTTAATCCCAATAATGAGGAAAGGGAAAAAAGTGACCTTCACTTAGTGGTATCAGGCACAAAGGATGCTGTCATGATGGTTGAGGCAGGTGCTAAGGAAGTTCCTGAGGATGTTATGCTTGAAGCAATAATGTTTGCTCATGATAATATCAAAAAGATTGTTGCATTCATAGAAGAGATTGTCGCCAAAGTCGGTAAAGAAAAGAAGGAATATATAATTTTCAAACCGGAAGAAGAAATTGAAGCTGCAGTGAGAGAATATGCAACTCAGAAGACCCTTGATGCAATAAGGACCGCTGACAAGCTTGAAAGACAGGAGAAGATTGACGCTGTTAAAGCTGAAACCCTGGAACACTTTCAAGAAATTTTCCCTGAGAAGGAAAATGAGATTGACGAGGTATTGTACGACATACTTAAGGAGCAGGTACGAAAGCTGATAACAGAGGAAGGTATAAGACCGGACGACAGAAAACTGGATGAAATAAGGCCAATAAGCAGCGAGGTTGGTGTTCTTCCAAGAGTACACGGCTCCGGACTATTCACCAGGGGGCAGACGCAGGTTCTTACAGTTGCGACCCTTGGTGCTTTGGGAGACGTACAGATACTTGACGGGCTTACTGATGAAGAGTCAAAAAGATACATGCACCACTACAATTTCCCGCCTTACAGCGTTGGAGAGACAAGATTCATGAGAGGGCCCGGAAGAAGGGAAATAGGGCATGGAGCCCTGGCTGAAAGAGCTTTGGAGCCTATGATACCCTCTGAAGAAGAATTCCCGTATACAATCAGGCTTGTATCTGAAGTATTAAGCTCAAACGGCTCAACATCCCAGGCCTCGGTTTGCGGAAGCACATTGGCATTAATGGATGCGGGAGTGCCGATAAAGGCACCGGTAGCCGGAGTTGCAATGGGACTTATGAAGGAAAAGGACAATGTAGCCATTCTAACCGATATACAGGGAATGGAAGACTTCCTGGGAGACATGGATTTCAAGGTTGCCGGAACAAGCAAAGGGATAACTGCCATACAGATGGATATAAAGATACCCGGTATCGACAGGCCTATACTTGAAAAGGCATTGGAGCAGGCAAGAGTAGGAAGGCTGTTTATACTTGACAAAATGCTCAGCGTAATAAGCGAGCCGAGAAAAGAGCTTTCACCATATGCGCCAAAGATAATTACCACAAAGGTTGATCCTGACAAGATAAGAGATATTATCGGGCCCGGCGGAAAGATAATTAATAAGATAATTGCAGAAACAGGAGTAAAGATTGACATTGAGGATGACGGAAAAGTTTACATTGCTGCTGTAGATCAGGCATCAGGCGATAAAGCCTTGAAGATCATCGAAAGCCTTGTCAAGGAAGTAAAAGAAGGAGAAATATATCTTGGCAGAGTTACCAGATTGATGGCCTTCGGTGCATTTGTTGAAATACTGCCCGGCAAGGAAGGCCTTGTGCACATATCCAAGCTTGATACCAAGAGAGTGGAAAAGGTTGAGGACGTAGTTGCCGTAGGAGATGAGATACTTGTTAAGGTAACCGATATCGACAAGCAGGGGAGGATAAACCTTTCAAGGCGTCACGCAATGGCCGATGTCTCAAAAGAAGAAGAGAAGGCAGAAGAAAAAGCATAAACCAAAGGTTTATGTCAGACTGAAGACAAAGTATAAAATTTTCGAGAGAATCCTTGAAAACAAAAAGGATTCTCTTCTTTTATGTCGAATATATACTCTAAAGTATTGATATGGTGGTGTTTTAGATGTTAACAAAGGATA
>JAAYQK010000084.1 GCA_012519325.1 Gracilibacteraceae bacterium
CATATTTCTTAATCTTGTTATATATAGTGTTTCTGCTGGTTTTCAATACTGCTGCAGACCGGGATATGTTCCCGTCCGTCAATTTCATAACTTTTAATATTTGCCTCATTTCTAATTCTTCAAGACTTTCTATTTTATAATCTTCCGCACTTCTAACAGTTTTTCCGGCAAAATCATTATTTGTGTCATCAACCTTAAAGATACTTTTTGGCAAATCCTTGTGTGTGATTTTCTCCCCTTCACAAACATTTATGGCTCTTTCTATCGTGTTTTCCAATTCCCGGACATTTCCCGGCCAATCATATTCTAAGAAGTAATCTAAAACGCTTTTATCTATTCCCTTTACTCTCTTATTAAGCTTCTTATTAATTTTTTGAACGAAATATTCTGATAACTCTATAATGCTGGAAGTTCTATCCCTTAATGGGACAGTCTCAATACTCAGCACATTAAGCCTGTAATATAAATCCCATCTGAAATTTCCGTTATTACATTCTTCATATAAATTCTTGTTTGTTGCACAAATTATTCTGACATCCGCATTGAATATATTACTGCCACCGATTCTGTTGAACTGTTTTTCCTGAATAACTCTCAGAAGCTTAACCTGCATATCCAGAGGCATTTCTCCTATTTCATCCAGAAATATGGTTCCTCCGTTTGCCAGTTCAAACTTTCCTGATCTTCCGTTTTTAAATGCACCTGTAAACGCTCCTCCCTGATATCCGAAAAGCTCACTTTCAATCAATTCCCTTGGGATTGCAGCACAGTTAATTGTAATAAAGGGTTCTTTTCTTCTACTGCTGGAACTGTGGATTGCATGGGCTAATAGCTCTTTGCCTGTTCCGCTTTCCCCTTGTATCAATACGTTTGAAGAGCTTTCGGCAGCAATTTTTGCCAGTCTGATACACTCCTTAAATTTGTCATCGTTTCCGATTATATCATCGAAAGTAAATTTCGCATAAGCACCTACCATATCGTTTACCATTTTTTGCACTCTTTGTATCTTTCGAAAGGTATCTACTACGCCAACGAGTTCACCGTTTTCATCTCTAATAGGTACTGCCGTCTTAATAAAATGTATTGTATTCCCCTTTGTATTTTTAACTATGAACTCTTTATCAACATAACCAACACCTGTTCTTAGAACCTCTAAAACAACAGGCCTGAAATCAACCAGTTCTGTAATATGTTTGCCAATGGCATTTGTTCTGTTAACTCCCAATATATCTGCGCCGATTTCGTTAATAAATCCAACATATCCGTTTTTATCAACAAGCAAAACACCATCTGACATTGATTCTACAAGAGCATCCTGCAATTTGTTTTTTATCATAAGCTCATTTTTCGCTTTTTCTGTTTTAATTTCGGTTTCGATTGCGTGAGCCGCTGCCACTACCATCCCTAAGGTATGTGGATGCACATCCCTGTTAAGTCCGCTCACGTTTAAAACACCTATTACTTCACCGTCCCATATAATCGGGGCGGCGGAGCAGGTCCAATTTCTATGCAATTCACAGTAATGCTCCGGCCCGCAAATCTGTACAGGCTGTCTTTCAATTATTGCTGTACTGATAGCAGTATTCCCAACATGTTCCTCATCCCAACAGGCACCCTTAACAAAATTCAAATTATGCAGGAAATCTTTCAGTATTCTCTCATTCCCCATAACTTCAAGAATTCTTGCTTTACTATCTGCAAGAACAACTACAAATCCGGAGTCCTTTACTAAAGAACTCAGGTTTTCCATAAAGACTTTTGAAAACTTGATTAAGTCCTTGTTTTGTTCCAGCAACTCCGTAAGCTGTTTACCTTCATAAATCTTCAGACATGCTCTGCAATTCCGCTCAACCTTTTTATCTTTACATCTTTCCCATCCGCTGATTACATAGGGCTTTTTGCAAGATTTTAATATATCCGTTTGTTTATATGCTAGTTCACTGTTTAAGCAGGTATCATTATTGAGGCTTTCAATATTCATAATACAACCTCCTTATACAATAGTTCAGCTGCATACAATTATATAGTTTTTTCCTTATATTCCAATATTACCCTAACATAAGATATATGAAAAATCAAGCAATGTCTATCTGAAAATATAGAACAATGCTAGATTTTAGCTGTATTTAAAGCATAAAAAAAAGAACCATAGCTTTAGCCATAGTTCATTCAGTGGGTATAGAGTGGGTAAATAAAAAAATCAGGTTTTCACCTGATTGCTGTAAGCCTTGGTGCGCGAGGCGGGATTTGAACCCGCACAGCCTTGCGACCGCTAGAACCTGAATCTAGTGCGTCTGCCAGTTCCGCCACTCACGCCAACGCATTTATTATATCACGTTATTTTTTTGAATTCAACATGAAATTTTTATTCATTTTTTTCACTTTCCATATGCTGACTCCGTGTCAATGCCCACTGCTCCCTGGCCAGTTTCTCAATTTTGGGATTCTCTTTCCTTTCCGGACTTACCACTGCTTTTCCGAACCAGGTGATAGCTTCATTAAGCTTTCCAAGCCTTCTTGACAGTTCACCTATAAGATACATCAAGGATATCTCATTCAGGTTTCCGATTGGAAGCGGTTCCTTATTAAAGGCTTCCAAATAATTCCGAAGTGAATAACCCAAGAACAACTCCTCCTGCTTGTCCCCTTTAAATCTAAAAAGCCATGCAAGCTTCAAACATAAGCCTGCAAGCGTTCCGGCACTTGCCTTTCTAAGTTCGGCTGTATAAATCGCCAGCTTATATGCAGCTATTGCATCATCAAGACTCCTTTCTGAGCAGAAGCTTCTGCCTACCTTCCTGCCGGAAAAGGCCTCCTTCAGAATGCCGGCTTCTTCCTCCGTCAATTCTCTGAAAGTATTCTCAGGGGCTGCATATGCGCAGCAAGGGCACACAAAAATATCATAATACATAGGATTCAAATCCATGTAATGGATACAGAAATCCTCGTCCCTCTTTTTGACTTTGCAGGAATTAATCTTGGCTTTCATGGAAGAAAACTGCTTGCCGCATATTGGGCAAACAACCTTTTTAGAGTAAAGCGAATTATTCATCAAACATTCTCCAGTCCAAGTGCTTGTTAAGTAACTATGATGCACTTTATAATACTTAATATCTATATATCATCGGATATTTCCGGCAGTACTTCAGTTTCGTCAGGTTGAGGTTCCGTTTTCATGGTTCCCACTCTTTTTACCCCGTTTACAACTCTGTAAACGCTTAACGGAAGCTCCTCGGTGGATATCTCTTTTCCATTCTCCAATACAACTCTGTAGCTTTTTACAACATATCCGGTATAGGCTTTCTTTTCCTCCACCTCTGTCCCCTCCGGGAGGGTTGGATCTTCTATTATGCTTATCTGAGGGGGAGTCACCTTTATTGTTTCTGTCTTTATCTTGACAGTTCTTTCAGGATTTTCATTACAGCCATATATGCTGAATTTAACCCAGCTTCCTTTCACCTCACCGTATATATAAATAGGGTGTTTTGTATTATTTTCAAACTTCAGGTCTATATAGTTCTCCGAAATTGTTGCATCTCTTCCCAGTGCTATATAGCTGGATGGGAGAGAATGACTCTTGCGCTCTATAATTTTTAGATTTGACAGCAGTGCAGCATTGTATAAGGTGGAAGAAACCTGACATATCCCTCCTCCGATACCGGGAACCAGCTCATTATTTATAATAACATTAGCTTCCTTGTATCCGAATTTTGCAAGCCTGGGGCCTATGCTCTTATTCAGTGAAAAAACCTCTCCCGGCTTAACCAGGATATCAGATACACTTCTGGTGGCAATTTTTATATTATGAGTCCTGTCGGCATCTGCCGCATTAAACTTTGTGGAGTATTCCCCTAGATTATCCTTTATGCTTTCCAGGTCAGATCTTTTAATTTCCGGTTCCGTGACATCAACAGCCAATTCTGCATCTCCTTCAGATACTTTATCTATCATGGCTTTAACAATTTCGCAGGATTTGCTAATATTCAGCTTCCTGCCCTCTACTTCATCAGTTATGACAAAACGCTGCTCCTCCAATACTATAGATGCATCCTTGGCTTCCTGATCCAATTCTTTTGAAAGATCCTCCAGCTTGTTTTTCAAGTATTGTTCATCATAGGAATAATTCAGCTTTATATCTTCCCCATTAAGCTGCGCTGCGACTACATCTCTGATCCTCCTGAAAAAGCTGCCCTTATGTCCTATATTGTAAGCTTTTGTCACGGCATCTTCGTAATCATATTGAAAATTAAAATCTCTGTATCTTAACTTCCATTCTTTTTCCTTAAATCTCAAAGTAATATCCAAATCGTCAATGACAGGCTCCAATTTTTCTTTCAGCATGTTTTCCGCCTGTGAAGGAACAAAACCGCCCACATTTATTCCGTTAATCCTTATGTTGGAATGAATCTTATCCCCGCTTACCATTACAGCACTCAGAGCTGCAGCCGTAATAAATAAAACTACAATTAAACCGATACCAATTTTAGTATTTCTGCTCATATGCAACCCCCGCTCTTATGCATTTACAGCTGTATCAATACTTGTACTATATATCTTATATATTATATACAAATCGCTTGTCCATTAATGCCATAAAATTAAATATAATTATTTTTCATTCCAGTAAAGTTCAATTTCGTCTCCATCATTAATGACGTCTGTGAAATTAGCTTTGTTCCCGTTTAAAAGCATAGCATTTATTCCCTTTATATTGTTCAGATCTATTTCAATGCTGTTAAATACATCTACGAACAAGCATTGGGATTTATTTGACACTATAACTTCCGGTTTGCCGTTTATAGTCACATTCACGCAGGCAGCTTTCTTATCAGGCTCCTGGGTACTGTCATCTTCTGTTCTTTCAGGCACTTCATAATTGATATGATCCCCGTCATTTATAACATCGCTTAGTTCAGCTTTTCTGCCGTTAATACTTATTTCTGCGTCGTAATAATCCAGATTCAAAAATTCCAGAAGCTCCCTTACCGTATTTATGCTCTTTATTATAACTTCATCACCGTTTCTAATAGCTGCATCCCTATTGCTCTTAAAACCGTTCACGGTAATTACAGGCTTTATGTTTAGGGGATCTTCATTAAAATAAACAGTCTTTTCAGCATAACCGGCCATATAATCCCTTACATAAGCCGCTGCCGGCTTGCCATCTGCGGCAGGCTCCACAATAATAACATCTCCGTTTGCAATGGGTTTGTCAAGTCCTGCAGCGTGGTCGTTAAGATATATAACCGCCGGTTTGCCCGGTTCACCTCTGACAATTTCCGTTCTTCCATTAATCTTAAAGCTTAATGAGTTTCCTCTTCTGCCTATAAGGTTGCGGGGATTATAGTTCATCATTATGAGGCTGTCCGCTATGGTAAGAGCCTTTGTATTAAGCAGCTTTACATTTATACCATTTACAGTCACATGAAGAAAGTTCTTTCGCCTGTTGAAATACGAAGTAACAGCGATTCCGATGGGAGTTATGAATTCAGGCCACGAGAGTTCTTTGCTTCCCAGGTCCACATCTCTTATTATGTCTGTGCTTCTTACTCCTACTCTTTCTGAAGGTATTTTAAGGTATCCTGCAATATATCCTGTAAGCCTTGGTATCCGGCTTCCTCCTCCTACAAGAAGTACTGCGCTTGGTGCTTTCCCATTGAATTCAAGTATCTTATTGCTGATCTCTTCAGCCAGAACCTTAATTGAGTCATCTATTTCATTCAATATCTCAGATGAGCTTTTTTCGTAATTCAAGCCCATTATATCCGTATATCTGACACTCTCCTCTTTCAAACTCATTTTAACTTTTTCCGCCTCGTCGAAATCAAGCAGCAAGACTTTTGCTATTTTTTCAGTTATCTCATCTCCCGCTGTTGAAGCCATTGCAAAAGCAAATACTGTCCCATCCTTTGTAAGTGCAATATCCGATGTCCCTGCTCCAATGTCCACAAGGGCAAGGTTCAGCAGCCTCATGCTGCTTGAAATTGACACATTCATCGCCGCAATAGGTTCCAAAGTAAGGCTTGTAACCTCCAGCCCAGCCCTTGCCACCACTGCGTACAGGCTTTCCACCACCAGTCTCGGAAGAAAAGTAACCAGCAATTCAGCCCCTATTCGTTTTGCTTTGTGGCCCTCAAGATTACTGATTATACCTCCGTCAAGGAAATAATGCATAACCGCATATCCCACGCAGAAAAATGATTGCTCCTCCTCGTCGCTCTGCTCCTCCATGCTTTTCTGTGCTTTTTGGATTGCTTCTATTTCAAGATTACTGATAAGTTCCCTGTCAACTTCCATAGAAGGATCCGCATCCTGCTCCGCAAAGGCTTTGCAAGTCTTCAGAGTCCTCCCTGCAGCTGCAACGGATACTCTATTAAGCTTAACACCTGTCTTCTCCTCAAGTCTTTCCTTAACCCTCTCCACTGCTTTTGCAACAAGCTCAATATCATGAACCTGTCCGTCGTACATAGCCCTTTCCTTGTGCTCTTCTACTTCAAAGGCCTTGATAATAAATTTTTGGCCATCATGAAATCCCACTATGCCGACAACAGTTCTGGTACCTATATCCAAAGAGAATAATAAGTCCTTTTCAGCCATAATACTCACCTTTGCACCATTGATTTTACTTATTCATGTCTTTTCCATGCTTTTTTTCGACATAGTAATATTCTATAAGGGAATAAATAAATCCTTCAAAACTGCTTTTACATATGAATTAATATTTCTATCATCAGTAATCTTGTACTTCAGAAAGGTAATCGTCATGTATGACATATTGAAAAAATGCGGCTCCGACAGATATAAGGGCAAGGGCTTTTGTGGTGCAGGAGCAGAAGTGCCGGTTGCAAAGGCATGTCTTCATCATTGGGAGGAACCCTGTATCAGCGGCTGCAGGGGATCCGGCGCTGTGTTTTTCAGCGGCTGCAATATGAAATGCGTATATAGAAGCTCTAAAAGGAACTGTTGATGTCTATCTTCCCGACATCAAGTATTATAATGACTTATATTCAGTAAAATATTCAAGCACCGGCAGTTATTTTGAATACTCTTCAAAGGCTGTAATGGCAATATATAGTCAGGTAGGGTACCCTGAGTTTGATAAAGATGGAATTATTAAGAAGGGACTTATTAGCAGACACTTGGTTCTCCCAGGCCTGGGATCGGATTCAAGAAGAATTTTCCGATGGATACGTGAAAATATCGGAAAATATGCATATATGAGCATTATGTGCCAAATTTTGTCATAGTTCAGGAATATCAGTAAAGTGCCATAGCTGAGCCAGAACATATTGATAATACTATCACCAAACTGGTAAGCCAAAACAGTAGTATGCGATGTCAGTCCAAGGCTTAAGGCAATAGATACAACAATAGGACTCAGTATGGCACTCTTGTCACTTTCTGTTATTTTTCTTGATTAGCCAGTGCCAGTGTTAACGCCAAATAACCCAAAGTACCTTCTTTCATCATAGCAATATCAATATTGTCCTCCGTAGTATGAAAAAACCTGGTTTCGGCCGGAGAATAACCGATACATTTCACACCTTTGGCAGCATAGTGTCCGGTATCTGTTGCGAAGAGCCAGGGTTTAGTTTGAATAGTATGTCCTACGGCCTCTTCGATGCTCTTTTTGCATAACTTGACGTAGGGTTCCTCAGGACTAACGCTGAAGGGATATTCACCCTGATATCCTTCACCTTGAAATCCGGTGTAAGTAGTCAAGGGAAAGTAAAGCGGTTTTAAGCTGACATCAATGCCGTCCACCATACAGCCGTCAATAACCTTTTGGATCTTGGCCAAGGCTACCTGCTCAGTATCCACTGTAGACTGTCTGAAATCGATATAGACCACTACTTCATTCGGAATGATATTTGAGCCGTTTTCTGAAGAGGTAATATTGGTCACAGACATCGTTGAGGAGCCAAACAACTCGTCTTTGCCTAATTCTACCTTTTTTAGGTCAACAAGAAATTGGCCTAAAAAATCAAAAGGATTTTTTCCTAAATGGGGAACTGAAGCATGGCAAGATTTGCCTCTAATCGTAACAACTGCACAAAATCTACCCCGGCAGCCAATAGCCAGATCATTTTCCGTTGCTTCACCAATAACTGCATAATCCGTAAGCTTATAGTTGTCACGAGTTTGCATAGCGGCACCAAAACCGGCAATTTCTTCGCTGACCACACCGGCTACTATAACGTCTCCCTTCGGTAAAAGCCCTGCTTTTTTCAAGATAATGGGCGTATACAGTTGAATCGCAAAGGTGCCCTTTGTATCAGAAGCACCCCGGCCCCAGATCTTGCCCTCAGCAATGGCTCCGCTATACGGCGGATTAAAGTCACGGAGCTTCCTCCTCCGGAACCTTTAACAGTACCAAATACACTTCCATAAACCATATGGCTCAGAAATCAATAAAAAATCCATATCGCCAATTATACGCTGCTGTATAAGTGCGGCAACAAAATAGCCATATGAGATCATAACAAGGTTTCAATTTGCATCCGATGGCATCGAACTGCTTAGTTGCGCCAGTCAATTCTTAAAAGTTGATGCATTTATTATGTGCTTATATTGACAATATCATCTCTTTTCCTATCTGAGACCGCAAGATATTATGAAAATTGGGTGGATATATTTTCATGGTTTAATAACTACAAAAAAAAGCAACCTATAAATACAATATTCAATGTCCTACATAAAAACTGAAAGGAAGTGCATCGTTATGCGAAGAGCCTCCAGAAGCATGATGACTTGGGGAGCATTAGGTGCAATGGCAGGATTGGTACTAATTCCTACACTAAGTTCAAAAACACGCAAAAAGGTTTCACGTTCAGCACGAAATGCATATTTCAAAATTTCAGACATGATGCAGGATATTAAAGACATGGGAAATAAATGATGAGACACGGGGACATCCCCGCGTCTCATTTATCCGACAATTGAAGAAAATCACTTTTTAAAACTCCCATTATAATTTCATCATAAAACTTTCCGTCGATGTATGCAGACTGCCTTGTTCTGCCTTCACAGCGGAAGCCGCACTTTAGATAACACCTTACTGCCCTGTCATTGTACTCATATACCTTCAAAGACACTCTGAATATATCAATTTTAAAAAATGCGTATTCAAGAATTGTCTTAACTGCATCCTCCCCATATCCTTTGCTCCAATAGTCTCTGTCCCCTATTCTTATATCCAGCTTGCAGCTTTTATCCTGCTCATTAAAATCATAGAGTTGTATTGTCCCTATAGGCTTCCCCTCTTCATCATCAATCATAAGATTCATAGGATCGTATCCGAAGCTTCTTGTAATATTGTACTTCAACTTGTCCGGAGTTACTCTGGAACTGCTCCAGCCTGCAAGCCTGTTCAGCGATTCCTTCTTTGACGATATTGCCTTCAGCACTGTGATATATTGAAAACCTTCCTGCCTCAACCCCTTCTTCCTTGATGATAATCCCAAAGTTACCCGAACTGAACAAAAAAAATATTCATCAGAAAAGGCTTCATAAAGGGATAGCTCCTGAAGAACAGAGTATACAAATCCGATATGGTATCTGAGAAGCTTTTCATATTCTCGGCTGAAATCGCGCTCATTTTAATTACTCCTAAATTATCGGCAATAATAATTTATTAAAAATATTATATCATATAATATTATTCTATTCGACTCCAAAACTTCTCCAATATTCGTCTCAATTCCTCATGGCTTTCAACATTATTATTATTCAGCCATTCCTGCGGAAAGATACAAGTATACCTGCTGCTGCCAAATCTTTCATCAATGAGCACTACGACACCCCGGTCCGACTCAGATCTGATAACCCTTCCTGCTGCCTGCATCACTTTATTCATTCCCGGATACATGTATGCATATTCAAACCCCGTATTATTCTTCTTTTTAAAGAAATCCATGATAATATCTCTTTCGAAGCATACCTGCGGAAGCCCTACACCCACAATGACTGCCCCAATAAGCCTGTTTCCCGGAAGATCTATACCTTCTGAGAACATGCCGCCCATCACTGCAAACCCGACCAATTCCTTTTCAGTATCTTTGCTAAAGCATTGGAGAAAGCTCTCCTTTTCCTTCTCCTGCATGGACGGCTGCTGTATAATTGCCTCAATTTCGGGATATCTTGCCGAAAATAGGCTGAACACCTCATTCATATATTTATATGATGGAAAAAATATGAGATATTTGCCTTTTCTTGCCTCCACTGCAGTTCTTATATATTCGACTATTTCCGAAAGGCTGCTCTCTCTGTCCGTGTACCTGGTAGACACATTCCTGGCGATAGTCAGACTCAGGTTGGATTCTTCGAAGGGAGAAGCCAGCTTCATCTGGTAATCATCTTCGCTGCCTCCAAGAATGTCCTTGAAATAATATAAAGGCGTCAAGGTAGCCGAGTAAAATACAGAAGCCTTCATCCTGCCGGTTATCTCTCCAAGAAGCTTGGAGGGATCCAGGCAAAAAAGCTTAAGCTTTACATCGTTTCCCGCCAGTTCAATATATGCAGTATATATTTCATCAAAAATCTCGTAAACCCTTAAGAATGCCGCTGCCTCAAAATAAAGCTCCAGTGCCTCACGGTATCCTTGTTCCCCATAATTTGAACCAAGCCATTCCTCACCCCGGCTTATAAAAACCCTGAGGGCATGACACAGTTCTCTCAGCTCCTCTTTTGCCAGGCAGCAGTTTCTGCTTCCGCTTTTCTTTTTTATTGCAAGCAGTGCCAGGTTGATTCCGGCTGCCGCCTTTGATATCAAAGGTGCTTTGACCTTCATCAACCGCTTCAATTCAAGAAAAGGCTTCTTATAAAGCTCCGCAGAAAACATTTCTCTTGCCCGATCCACAAGATTGTGCGCTTCGTCTATAAGCAGCACATAATTGCTTTCCTTTTCTGCAAAAAACCTTCTAAGGCTTACCCTGGGATCAAAAATGTAATTGTAATCGCATATAATACAATCGGTCCAATAGGATAAGTCCAATGAAAGCTCGAAGGGGCACACCATGTGCCTTCCGGCATATTCCTCCACTAACTCCCTTGTAATAATGTCCTCTTTTTCTAAAATCTCCTTTATCACTTTGTTCACTTTATCGTAATAGCCCTTTGCATATTCGCAGTACTCAGGATTACAGTCGGATTCCTCCTTAAAGCATATCTTGTCCTTCGCCGTCAGCACAATGGCTTTGATTCGCAGCCCCTTACACTTCATTTTGCTGATTGCATCCAAGGCTGCCTGTCTTGTTATGGTTTTTGCAGTCAGGTAGAATATTTTTTCCGTACCGCCTTCCCCCAATGCTTTAACAGTGGGAAAAAGTGCCGAGATTGTTTTTCCCGTTCCTGTGGGAGCCTGTATGAAAATCCTCTTGGACGCAGTTATTGTCTTATATACTGCAACTGCAAACTTTCGCTGGTTCTTACGATATTTATCATATGGGAATTTCAAATCCCTTATGCTGCTGTTCCGCAATGCACTCCATTCACAAGCTGCATAAGCCCAGTCATAATACTTCTCCACTACTTCGTAAAAGTGCTTTTCAAGCTCTTCGATACTGACCCTCCTGATAAAAACCTTCTGCTCTCCGCTATCATCGTTATAGTAGGTCAGACGGATATTGATGACTTTCTCCGACTGCTCCGATGCATACATGTAAGCATAGCACATTGCCTGTGCCCAATGTACGGGATAAGTGTCTTCACTTATGTTCTCCAAAGGACTGGAGGTAGTCTTTATTTCCTCCAGTGTACTGCCCTCACTGTCTTTCAGCAATCCGTCAATTCTTCCGGCTACTATAAAGGTAATTTCCTTATGGCATATCCTCATGGAAACGCTTACTTCCTTCAGGTAGGTTTCTCCACTGTCTGCCGCCTCACCTATTCTCAAACCCTGTATTTTCTGATGCAGCCTGGTGCCTTCAATGGCTTTTCCCATTCCGACAAATCTCGAATCCAGATCTCCTGAACGGTAAACGTATTCCACCAAATCCCTTACCGAGATTCTTATTTCGTTTCCTGTATTCATGCAACCTCAGCCTTTACAGATTATTCGGCAGCTGCACTATTGGCGTTAGCCCACTGGGTATAATTCTGCTTCACCTTCAGGTTGTCCTGAAGCACAAGCCAGATATCCTCCGATTCAAAACCCTTTCTCCAGGATGCTGCTCCTGCCAGGTCATACTTATGAATAAGAGAAGACTTTAGATTTATTGACCTGTCATCCTCTATCCAAATTTTATATGTGGCCTTGCCTTCTTTATACTCGGCATAATACTGACCGCTTTCTTCATCCCATATTACTTCGGGCTTCTTCTCAGATAATATTTGTTTCACTTTTCCCATAGATACTGCAGTTGACGATACCTTAATATTACCATCAATTTTTTCTTCCTTCCATACTCTTGTATAGAAGGGAAGTCCCAGGAGCAGCTTTTCCTTCGGCACCTCTTCAAGAATTCTTCTGAGGCCCTTTTCGACCCATCCAAGCTCGGCAACAGATCCTGCCACCGGACTTGCAGCCCAATGCTGGTCATATGCCATTACTGCAACATAATCAACCAACTGGGACAGGGCTTTTCTGTCATAGCACATTGACCAATTCTCGCTGGAAGATCTGAAGGTGACATCAATTGACACTACAAGCCCCTGTTCCTTTAATAACGGTGACAGCTCTCTCATGAATTGAGTAAGCATATTTTTATCCTTCAGATATATGTTTTCAAAATCGATGTTTATTCCGTCAAGCTTATAAAGCTTGGCATATATCAGCAGCTGCTGATATATTTTTTCCCTTGTGTCTGTATTGTTCAAAAATTCGTGAGTTATATCCGGATCTGATCCGTTTCCCACAAGAGCCCACACTTTATAGCCATTATTGTGCGCCCAGTTTACATATCCTATATCGGCCTTATTTGCTACCGTCCCCTGCTTGTCCACAATGTGGAACCAGGTCGGAGAAACTACATCAAGGCCTTCAATCCTTTTCAATTGTGAAATATCAGGATTCTTGTTCCCTACATATTCCCAGGTCATATTTACCTTTCCCTGCTCCGGTTTCCATGCAATGCTTCCGGCATGTTCAGTCACATCAGTCTCTGAAGCAATAAGATCCGTCTTGACATACTTCTTCTGTATATATCCTATAAACCCATCGTTGCTTCTTACCTTATACCACTTTCCATCTTCTCCGAAAACTCTTAGCACTTCTCCTCTGTCAATATCTTTTCTGACTGCCGGAGACCATAAGGCCGGTTTTGCTCTCATAATTCTGTTATCCTTCTGAACCTCTGCAACCTGAACAGTATTTTTTACATAATCTAGCACTGCCACATTATTTTCCTCTATCCATCGGATTTCTATCCCGAACATTGTATCCAACATCTGTATGGGTATATACGGCTTGCCGTCCACAAGCTTTACAGGCATATTAAGGTCAACAGGGCGGGCATTCACCATTGCGGTGAGCTTTCCTGTCTTCATTATAAGCACCCTGTCCCTGGTAGTGAAAACCACCTTATTGGCTTTTTCATCCCAATGCACATTCGGGTCGACGAATTTTTTCATAGTATCAATGGAAAACAACAGCTGACCGTCTTCCACAATAGGGAAATCTTCATCCCCTGCAATACCCCCTTCAACAACAAGATGTACCTTGCCGGGAGTATACTGAATGGTTGTCCAAAGTTGCGGGAAAACAAAAAATCCTGCTATTGCCGCAATTATAAAAGCTGTGAATATAACCAGAAAATATCTTCTCATATTTTCACCACCCGAAGTTGAATTTATTACATTATACCATTTGTACAGACGTAATGCCGATGGAAAATGTTTCAGCTGATTCAGATGCCGGATGCCGGACGCCAGATTAGGGCAGGGCTTCGAGGTTGCGCGGAAAGGCATAGTATGTAAGCTCTTGCTTAGTATGTATACTAAGGAACACTGGCCTTGTATAACAGCGAGCACTTATTGGCTTTGGACAACAGAATCGAGAGAAGATGCGCAGTAAAATCCGTGGGATTTACGTGAGGTAAATCTAGCACATACCAACAGGAGGTTGGGTTTATGTGCGTCAGGATTTGAAGGACACGCGAAACGTCCCCGTGTCCTTCACAAACGTCCCCGTGTCCTCCTCTGTATTATTTTATCAGCTCCAGCTCTCTTCCGACCTTCGCAAAGGCCGCTGCCGCCTCATCAAGATCATTTCTTGTATGGGCGGCCGTCACTATTGTCCTTACCCTTGCTCCATCTCTTGGAACTGTCGGGAATACTATTGACTGTGCAAATACTCCTTCTTCGAAAAGTCTGTTGCTCAACTCCACAGCATTTCTGTCATCCCCGGTTATTACCGGTGTAATCGGGGTTTCACTTTTTCCGGTATTGAAGCCCAGTTCATTGAGCTTTTTCTTGAAGTAATTTGCGTTATCCCACATCTTATCGGTAAGCTCTGAGCTTTCTGAAAGTATGTTTATTGCTTCAATACAAGCTGCTGCTACAGCCGGTGGCGCCGCAGTGCTGAAAAGGAAAGGCCTTCCTCTGTGATTCAGCCAGTCAATAAGATTTCTTCTGCCTGCCACATATCCGCCGACAACACCAATAGCCTTTGAGAGAGTTCCTATCTGCACGTCAATCCTGTCACTCAAACCAAAATGATGTGCGGAGCCCTGACCCCTGCTTCCAAGCACTCCGCTGGAATGGGCATCATCAACATAGGTAAGACAGCCGTATTTCTCTGCAAGCTCAACTATATCGGGAAGCTTTGCAATGTCTCCATCCATGCTGAAAACACCGTCAGTAATGATAAGCTTTGTGTTATAATTATCCTTTACTTCTTTTATTACCCTTTCCAAATCCTTCATATTGCTGTGCTTGTATCTTACTACGTCGGCTCTGCTCAGCCTGCAGCCGTCTATAATGGAAGCATGGTTCAGTTCATCGCTTATAATCACATCCCCTTTATCAACTATTGCGGGAATTGCCCCTGCATTTGCCGTAAAACCTGACTGGAACACTAAAACAGCTTCCACATGCTTAAATTTTGCCAGTTTCTCTTCCAGCTCTTCATGTATGGACATTGTGCCAACAATTGTTCTTACTGCACCAGCTCCCATGCCCCATTTATCAATAGCCTTTTTCCCCGCTTCCCTGAGTCTCGGATGATTGGCCAAACCCAGATAATTATTTGAAGAAAGATTGATTACATCCTTCCCATTGATTATACACCTGGGGCCTGAGGGGCTCTCCATTACCGGAATCCTCCTGTATACGCCCTGCTCCTTGAGTTCATTAAGTCTTTGTGTAATAAAATCCAAGTCATGCAAACCCATTTTACCTACCTCCTCTTTTACCTTTTAATATTTAACCTGATGGCTAGTTTTTCTAACATGTCCTCTGTCATCGATGCCAGATTATAATCAGGCTTCCAGCCCCATTCCGACCTTGCGGCACTGTCGTCCAAGGAATTTGGCCAGCTGTCTGCTATTGCCTGTCTGACAGGGTCAACATCATAGGTCAGTTGGAATTCAGGGATGTGCTTCCTGATTTCTGCAGCAAGCATTTCAGGTTCAAAGCTCATAGCTGTAATATTAAAGGCATTCCTGTGCAGCAGTCTGTCAGGATTTGCCTCCATAAGGTCATGCACTGCCTTAAGCGCATCCGGCATGTACATCATATCCATAAATGTACCGGCTCCTATATAGGAGGTATATTTTTTATTCTTCAACGCCTCATAAAAAATATGTACTGCATAATCTGTAGTACCGCCTCCAGGCAGAGCGGCATAGGAAATTATACCGGGGAATCTCACTCCCCTGGTATCCACACCGTATTTCTTGAAGTAATAGTCGCAGAGAAGTTCACCAGCAACCTTGGTTATGCCGTACATTGTTGAGGGCCTCTGCACTGTATCCTGGGGCGTATTGTCAGCCGGAGTATCCGCTCCGAAAGCTGCTATCGAACTGGGGGTAAATACTGCTATGCCCAGTTCTCTTGCTACTTCCAGCACATTATATGTTCCATTCATATTGATATCATATGCTGTTTGAGGGTTTATTTCAGCTTTTGCGGAAAGAATGGCAGCCAGATGTACAATCTGGTTAATGCCGTATTTTCTGCATATATCAGCCAATCCCTTTGCATCAAGAACATTAAGCAATTCAAAGGGGCCTGCCTCAAAGAAACTGTCATCACCATGCTTGCTTCTGTTGCTTGCAATAACATTATCATTCCCATACTGTTTTCTGAGATATTGGGTAAGTTCAGTGCCAATCTGTCCCAAAGCTCCGGTAATAAGAATCTTTTTCATAAAAATCCTCCTGCCTTCATCATATAATTCTATTTTGCTAAGGAGCAATAATTATTATCCATTTTTAATTATACCATCTATATTTCAAAAAAAAAAGGTTTTTGTGCAAATTTTACATACATTTTTATAGTGTTGTCCTTTCTTTGAATACAATTGTTCTTAATTTTCAGACATTTTATACAAAAAATAAAGCGCACCCATCTGCGCTTTATTTTTATATGATTTATTCTACATAATTTCTGAGTACACCGATACCCTCCAGCCTGACCTCTACAACATCTCCTTTTGACATTGGCCCTATCCCTGAAGGTGTTCCGGTAGCAATAACATCACCGGGATACAATGTCATTATCCTTGATATGTAACTTACAATTTCATGAGTCTTATTAATTAAAAAGGATGTATTTGATTTCTGCTTTGTTACACCGTTATGCACCAGTTCAATATTAATATTGTTGTAATCCAATCCTGTCACTATAAAGGGGCCCATAGGCGCAAAAGTATCAAAGGATTTTGACCTGGTCCACTGTATATCCTTTTCCTGTAAATCTCTTGCAGTCACATCGTTGAAGCAGGTTGCCCCAAGCACATATCGGAGGGCATCCGAGGGATCGACATTTTTAGTTTGTTTCCCGATTATCAAAGCAAGCTCTGCCTCGTAATCAACCCTTTCGGACATATCAGGCCTGATTATCTTTTCCTCGGGGCCGATAATTGCTGTAGAGGGCTTTATGAACAGTACCGGCTCCTTCGGCAATTCATTATTCATTTCGTCTGCATGATCCCTGTAATTGATTCCTACTGCCACTATCTTTGAAGGTTTACATGGAGCAAGAAGCTTGATATCTGACAGCATATACTTCTCTTTAGTAACCTTGTATTCTCCGAAAATGTATCCCTCAATTTTATAAACCTTATCGCCTTCAACTAAACCGTAGCTTATAAATTCTTGATTTTTAAACCTCGCAAATTTCATATACATCACCCCCGTCTTCTATTTGCAGGAAACCGGCTGCAGCCTCCAGCAGCATACCCGGTAAACCAAATTTAATCTCATTATACCTCTTTATGTCGGTTTCAGTAATCCCTTCAAACAAATTTTTGTGTTTCAATGGCAGATCACTGATAAGTATTAATGCAGCAGCCTTCCTACCCGTATTTCTGCATGCGGTGAATACTTCCGATACCTCCATCTCAACAGCATCACAACCCTTTTCCTTAATATAATCAAAGGTATCCTTTCTCTCCCCTAATATTGAGTCAATGGAGAATATCCTTCCCTCTCGGCATCCAACTCCATACTTATTCCGGAACTTTATTACGGTATCCAGAAGTTTTTGTGCAGTATGCCTATCACCTTGCACCAACTCTCCAAAACAGTCTTTTCTCATATCCCCGCTATGATAACGGGAAAAACCTTCTCCAATCACAGCTTCCCTTGCAACTATCATATCCCCGATGCTGAAGTACTGACTGACTGCCCCTGCAGAACCTGAGAATATGACTGTTTCACAGCCGGTATAGCTTACAGCCAAAGCACAGTCCCCGGACATGGGAGCGCCTATTCTGCTGTTTATTACCGTTATCCTTTTATTTTTGAATCCCAGGGTAATACCCTTATACCAACCGGCAAACTCAGTATAGACTTTGTCCGCCTTATTCTTAAAGCTCTCCAGGCTCCATACGGGTGTGAGAATAACTGTGTTTGCAATATCTTCTATCTTGCATCCGAAATATGTATCAACCATTGTCTCTTTTTTAACCCCATCGTACACATCAACACCTCACTCTATGCATCTATTCCCCAATATACCTTGCCGTATGAACATCCTCCTGCAGTTCAAAAATAAGAATCCCGGTTCCGTCCCCGGACATAAAATAATCATCCAGTCTGGCCTCCGATGTATATATTATTTCTTCCTGAAGCCTTTCATCAATTCTTATAATTGAGTTATCCATACAAAAATACATTGCGTCCCTGCCTGCAGAAATCAAGTAGTACTCCCCTTCAATCCAATGCAGGTATTCAACGTTCTCAAAGGATTTTGCTTCGAGGGTTCCTGTATTCACAATATGGAGACTGCTTTTTTCATAATTCCCCACTGTAAAGCTGAGCAAGTTTCCTTGATTGGAAAACTTAATGTTCCCAAGCTCAATCATTGTTCCGTCACTCCCATCCACATTCGTCTCCAACCTCTTGCTGATATTTTCCTCCAAATCAACAATATATACCGAACTGAAATTAAGCTTCATATACCAATCCGGAATATCAGTATCCCCTGCTTTTATTCCCGAAAATGCAAGGTATCTATCTTCTCCGCCCCAGGCAATATCTCCGAAAATATACTCATCTCCGGCAATTTCAAATACTTCATTGTAGGTTCCCCTGGAAATATCGTAAACACACACCTTTTTCCCCTGAAATATCCGATATCCCTCGGCATCAAGCCACTGTCCCGATTCATCTTCCAATATAAAAGCAATTTTTGAACCCGTAGGAGACCATTGTGAATACGCGGATTTCAATTCTTCTTTTTTAGTTCCGCTGATAGCATCATATATGTATTTATCATTTATAATAATATTGTTTTCATCAGGAGACCAATTGACCAGATAGTGAAAACCTTCTATAAACCCATCGCTCTTTATGTTCATAAGCTTTTTGTTTTTAGAGGTTTCTGTGTTATATATATATATTCCGTATATAGCATCCTCCTCCAGAAGAGATGTATAGGCAACACTGACTGCCTTTGGAGATATTGAGATATTTATGGCATCAGGCGGCCCGATATCTTCTGCAATAATATGCTCCGCGCCGCCCTTCTCTATAAATTTCATTGTGCTCTTGTAATTCGAGTCCTCAACTACAATAAACCCCTTGTTTCCAATGGGCTCATAATAAAAATACCTGTCGGCTATATCCGTCAGTTCACTTTCCCTGACTTGCCCAGTGCCAATATCTATGTCATAATATTTAAAATTATCGCCTTCCTCTGCACTGAGAAGCAGATTATCAAAGAACCTGTGAAAAATATTTACTGTTCCTGCAAATTCCTTCACAAGTCTTTCATTTTTTATATTAATCTCTTCATTTTCAGTTCCGCTATCAGGGGTCCCTCCGCTGCAGCCGGAAAATACAAGCATAAGCACAATCATAACTGCAAACACCTTTTTCATTGTTTACCCATCCTTATAACAATATTTCATTTAACAATAGTATTATAACAGAAAATTCCTATTATCCCAATAAAAATTAAACAGGGACTGCTTAACATAAGAAGAATAATGTAAAAAGAGGTATCGCTATAGCAGTGCGATACCTCTTGCCTTTTTATGCCCTCTTGTCCAGATTACTTATCAGCGGTTTATAGAGTATTCCTACAATGACCAGAGTAATAATAAGCTCCGGCAGAAGGTACGAGCCGTTGTATACTATTGAATAAAACAATGGATTCATGCCTTCGGGAGCATAGGAAGCCCAAACAATCACTCCTGATATTACATGGCAGACGAACCTTCCTGTCAAGCCCAGACATGTGCCGATAAATGCACTCTTAATACTGCCGCTGAATAATCCTGCCAGCCCAAGCAGGCCAAAAGCAACAACATAGTCAAATAGAATAGATATTATATGGTAAGAATAAATCGCACCTCCCAGCAAGAACTGCAGAATTCCATAGGCAGTTCCTGCAATGAGTCCGTACCTGACTCCCCATCTCAGAGAAAACACAATGATCGGAATCATGCTTCCCGCTGTAACAGACCCCCCGTAAGGAGCCTCAAACATTTTTACATAGCTGAGTATCTGGGCAGCTGCAATCATGACTCCTGCTTCCGTAAGCATTTGCGTAGATGTTCTTTTCAAAATATTACCTCCCAATTGATGACTTTTGATTAGCCATGTCCTGAATTAGTATTAAAGCAATGTATTTTTTGCATCACCTCTTCTTATATTGTCCGGGAGGAATTACTAAATAAAAAAGACCGTAACCAAAAGTCACGGTCAGACTATTTATTAATCACAACCGCTTCCCTCCGTCAGAATTAACTAGACAGGTTCAAAGGGTCAACAACTATGCGTCTTCAAAACGCAAAGTGCTTTCTCAGCTATAAGCTCCCCTAGCGGACAATATTTAATTGCCATTCATGTATATGATAGCCCCATTCTAAATATGTGTC
>JAAYQK010000085.1 GCA_012519325.1 Gracilibacteraceae bacterium
AGATTGAAGCTTCTTACCTCAAGAGTGTTTTTGTCTACCTGAACCGTATCATATTGTCCTGAAAGTCGATTCCCTTTACTTTTCTTATGAAATTGAAGTTGTATGAATCGCTGCCATAATAAGAGCGATAGATATTATTCCAGTATTCGTCCATGAGTTCGGTTTCTTTGAATTTGTCAGGATGAAGCCTTTTGGCCAGGGCCTCGGCAACCTTTAAAGCTTCTTCCCTTGAATACTTTGGTATCCTGCCATAAGTGCTAGTTGTATTATCCCATTTATACATATTGGTTATTTCACCTGTTGCCGCATCTACTGTAATACTGATGCTTGTACCGCTTCCGGATTTTGAATTCCAGTTCAGGTACCAGAGCTTTTTGCCGTATTTTGTTTCCGAATAACTGCTGTTGAAATCAAGATTTGCAGTATCAAAGCCAAAAGCTGTCTTGGCAGCCTCCAATGCTTCCTTAAGATCCAGGTTATTACCTGCCGGGGCGGTAACCGCAGACACCGGACCTGAGAGCATTATGCCTATAAGCACTGCAGTCAGTATAATTACAGATATTATTCTTTTCATATTTATCTTCCTTCCTTAGATTTTTTACTTTGCTTTATATTCCTTTGACTGCTAAAAATTAATAAAAGTTCCTTTTATCTTGGAGATTCTTCAGTTTTCACTGGCTCCGCAATAAGCTTGTTGATTTTGTGGTATCTCCTTGATATACCTTGCTGCCGGGCATCCCTGCCCCGTATCTGTTATTTATATTCACTTACTTTCAGCAGTTTAATCAATTCCCCCATAAAAAAGGCTGAATAGATAAAAAGAAATTGTAAATAATTAGATATATAGGAAAAACGGTTCAAAGGTTCATTTAATTTCCTTAAAAATCTTTTGGAGGTGCGGGCATGAGGAAAAGCGAGTATGGAAAGGGAAAGCTGAAAATTGCAGACGAAAATAAGACTCCTTCAGAGATTTACAGTATTGTACTGCGGGGTGTAATCAGCACATTGAGGACGGTTTTCCGGAATTATTACGTTTCGGAGAATATTGAAGCTTTAATGAGATATATTAATGAAAAAAGAATAATAAGCGCCGAGGAATATAAAAGACTTCTGCATGAAGCTAAGGATTTTTACCCTGTCATAATATGTGCACTGTTTATAAATCCCTTAAAAAAGTATACGAAAAATTTCAAGAATGCCATAATCGATAATCTGTCCAAGCAGGCACTTTTTAATGAAATCAACGAAGAGCTCAATAAATTTTTCAATGATTGGCTCTGCGATGTGGAAATTGACCCGCTGCTGTTTTTCCGACTTTCTACAGCCTATGGAAAACCATTAAGCCTTAACCTTTCTATAAAACAGCAGCTTTCAGCCGTCCTTACGCCCATAGAAGAAAGAGTACTAAAGCTTCAGATAACAGAAATTGTTGCTTTGTACACCATAGAGCAGGTTGCAACACATTTAGGCCTTGCCGGCCTCGATTATATTGATTATATAAAAATAACAGAAAAGAAAGACAATAAAGCAGGTAAAAAAATTATACGGTAGAAACTAGACTTCTGCCCGATATATTGTATCGATACAATTGAATAAAACTTGCTAAGGGGCGTGCAAAAAATCAGATTTTGTATTGTTCCCTCCGGCAGCTCCTGTATAATGAAATCAGAGAAACAGTAATAGCAATACATAATTCTTGGGGGCGTCGGTAAATATGGAAACAAAAAACTCAAATTACAGCAGCGCTGGCTTAAAAATAAGAGATTTAGTTCAGACGGGTCTTTTATCGGCATTGACCTTTGTGGCAGCCTGGGCTATTCATATACCCTACGGAAACGGCGGAGTCATACATCTGGGAGACAGTATGATATTTCTTACGGCAGTGGTTTTCGGCAGAAAATATGCTGCTATATCCGGTGCATTAGGTATGACTATGTTTGATATTTTTTCAGGTTTTTCGGTATGGGCACCATATACCTTTGTGATTAAGGCTGTTATGGGTTTGATTGCCGGCAGCCTTGCTAATCTGGGTGGTTCAAAGGGGACCAGCACGGTTAAGAACGGGCTGGGAATGCTTGCAGCAGGAATTTGGATGATTTTCGGATATTATGCTGCGGAAGCAGTGATAACATGGAATATTATGCAGCCGCTGTTCAGTTTATTGGGTAATGTCATACAGATAGGCGCAGGTGCGGCAATAGCTTTTGTAATAATAGCAGCCATAAAAAAGAGCGGTTATTTCAATAAGTAACGAGTCTGTGAGACATGGGGACGGAAGACATGGAGAAACGTCCCCAATATATTCAAGTTATTTGAAAAATCCCTGTAACAAATTAAGTTTACATAATTGTTATAATGTTATGGGGAGGTGAGATAATGAAGAAAAGAGCCATAGGATATTTTTTATTTTTTTTGTTGATAGTATTTGCGTCGAATGTCTGTTTGCCGGTCTTTGCTGATGCACCTTTTTTGGACAAGCAAACGGCTGAAAAGGAGCTGTTGTTCCTTGAAGACAATTCTTACAATTTCAAGGATATAGCAAAGCACTGGGCAAAGGATGAAATGCTTAAATTGAGTTATATGGATATTATGAAGGGATACAGCAGCACTTCAATGCTGCCCGAAAAAGCCATATCCAGGGAAGAATTCGTAGCTATGCTGGTAAGAGCGATAGGAATTCCTACGGATGATGAATTTGCAGAAAGTTACAGTGATGTTACGGACAAGCACTGGAGCCATAAGTATGTTACTGCGGCTAAAGAGAATGGTTTGCTGACGATATTCAGCGGTTATTATTTTTATCCCTACAGAGAAATAACCAGGGAAGAAATGGCGGTTATAACGGCAAAGGCCGTACAAAATGCCGACGTCAACGGGGAGAAGCTCAGTTTCAGCGATATACCTCAATACTACAGGCATAAGGAGAGTATTGATTTAGTAACGGAATTAGGCATAATCAAGGGACTTCCCGACGGAAGGTTTGGCCCGAAAGGAAAAGCTACAAGAGCTCAAGCGGCAGCGGTTATAGGAAGAGTTCTCAGAACCAGGGAGGCTTCGGGAGAAGCTGAGGACGATTATTTAGCAGGTTTTGCAGCAGATTATGAAAAAGGTGTTTTAAAAGCTCTAAGTGAAGGCGATTTTGGCTTTGATTCGCCAATACATCTTTCTGTGGGAAAAGAGTCCAGGCTTAATGCTAAACGGTCTGAGCAACTAAAAATACAGTACCCGAGGGGACTTATGTCAGGCAAGCATATGGTCAATGAAAATTTTAAGGTCTTAAGCAAATCCAAATACCTTGCTGAAGTTGAAGCATATTATGAGTTGGCCTTTGAGAACGGGGACAGATATTCGGTCAGTAAAAGCATCTCTTTGAAGAATATAGGAGACAGATGGGCAGTATATGACAGTATTCCGGAATTTGGTGCTGA
>JAAYQK010000086.1 GCA_012519325.1 Gracilibacteraceae bacterium
CCATTTACCAACTCGGCGGCTTTTTACAATGCCGGAGTCGCAGAGAATTTTCATGTGATGTGAGAGTGTCGGTTGGCTGATTTTCAGATCGTCCAGCAAAATGCATGCACTCTGCTCTCCCTTGCAGAGAATCTCGAGGATGCGAACACGGCTTTCGTCCGTAAATGCGCGAAACACTCGGATATATTCGTTCTTCATATATGACTCCTTTCTCTTATAAGGGTGAGGAAATATAAGGAAATTTTAACATACATATTGAAAAAAATCAATTTGAAAAGCAAAAAAGATTGAAACACTTTAGTTGATATATTTGTAAAAAATATGATATAATTATCATAATTAAATGTATCTTAAATAAGATCTATTATCACAAAAGCAGTAGGAGCGTCTGCTTTTGTATCAAAATAATGAACCAGATGAAAATGGCGAGAGATACCTTAAATGGTAGCCGAAGAAGCAATATAAAAAGCAGCCCCTCTTTGTAGACACTTTCAGGCAAATGGATCGTCATCGGATGGTACTCTGAAGAGACCGTTTAACGGCGCCGCAGGAGAAATGCACTTATGGTGCGGAAGCTCTCAGGCAGAAGGACAGAGGGATATGATGGCACGTATATTTATTGTGCTATTATATCCCTTCTTAATTTGGATAATATATTACTGAATTATAAAAGACTTATATATACACCTACTTAATATAAAAAAGGAGGATGATTTTATGAGTGAACCCAAGAAAACGTCTCTTTACGATGCCCATGTAAAATGCGGCGGAAGGATTATTGATTTTGCCGGATGGGCACTGCCGGTACAGTACGAAGGTATAACAGCAGAACATCAAGCAGTGAGAAATAATGCGGGAATGTTTGATGTATCCCACATGGGCGAGGTTGAAGTCAAAGGAACTCAAGCCACGGACTTTTTACAAAATCTGGTCACCAATGATGTATCAAAAATGAACGAAAACCAGATCATTTATGCCATGATGTGCTATCCCAACGGAGGTATAGTAGACGATCTTCTAATCTACAAGCACACAAATAATTTCTATTTGCTTGTAATCAATGCCAGCAACGTAGAAAAGGACTTTCAATGGATGAAGGATAATATCGGAAGCTATGACGTAGAGCTTAAGAATATTTCCGAGGATGTATCGGAAATAGCCATACAGGGACCAAAAGCGGAAGAAATACTCCAGGAATTAACCGATACGGATCTTTCCGAGATAGCTTTCTTCTACTTCAAGACAGATGTCAAAATAGCAGGCAGAAATTGTCTGGTATCCCGCACAGGGTACACAGGTGAAGATGGTTTTGAAATCTATATGCGGCATGAAGACGCAGAGCATGTGTGGGATAAAATGCTTGAAGCAGGCAAGGATAAGGGTGTGAAGCCAGCCGGACTGGGCTGCAGGGATACTCTCAGATTCGAAGCTAATCTGCCCCTTTACGGAAATGAACTGTCGCAGGAAATTACACCTTTGGAAGCGGGTTTCGGCATGTTTGTAAAGCTAGAAAAACCTAATTTTATAGGCAAGGAGGCTCTGGTAAAGCAGAAAACAGAAGGTCTGAAAAGGAAGATAGTCGGATTTGAGATGGAAGGCCCGGGCATTCCAAGACATGGGTATGATGTTCTGTCTGACGGCAAGGTTATCGGCTTTGTAACGACCGGTTACAGCTCCCCTACCCTCAAGAAGAATATTGGCCTTGCAATGGTTGACATCGAATACTCCGAGCTTGGAACACCAATAGAAATACAGATAAGAAAAAATGCCGTAAAGGCTAGGGTTGTTAACAGAAGATTTTATACTAAAAAGTACAAAAAATAATATAAAAATATATTTATCAGGAGGAATGAAAAATGGAAATAAAATCAGGATTGCTTTATTCAAAGGATCACGAATGGGTAAGAGTTGAAGGTGAAAAGGCTTATGTGGGTATCACCGATTATGCCCAGCATGCTTTGGGGGAAATAGTATATGTGGAATTGCCGTCAGTGGGAGACGAACTCAATGCCGGGGATGTTTTCAGCGTTATCGAATCTGTAAAAGCAGCTTCTGACTCATACCTTCCGGTTGCCGGGAAAGTTCTTGAAGTAAATGAGGCATTATCAGATTCACCGCAGCTTGTGAACGAGGATCCATATGGAAGCTGGATCGTATTAGTTGAGATAACAGACAAAGCCGGCCTTGATGACCTTATGAATGAGCAGGAGTACAAGGAATTCTGCGATAAGGAGGCATAATATGCATAAGTATGTACCTCATACCGAGGATGATGAAAGGCTGATGCTTGAAAGCATCGGAGCAAAGTCCACGGAAGATTTGTTCACAGATATACCCGAAGAGCTTCGTCTCGGAAGAAAGCTTAATTTAAACAATCCACTTTCGGAAATTGAGCTTTCCGAACATATGAAAAGCATGAGCAAAAAAAATAAAAGTACGGAGGATCTGATTTGCTTTCTGGGAGCAGGGGCATATGACCATTACATACCCTCAGTAGTAAAGCATCTAACGATGAGATCGGAATTCTACACCGCATATACTCCTTATCAGCCGGAGATAAGCCAGGGAACGCTTCAGGCAATATTTGAATATCAGACTATGATTTGCAGCCTCACAGGAATGGATGTTACAAATGCCTCCATGTATGACGGAGCAACAGCCTGCGTTGAAGCGGCAATGATGGCTGTTGAAAATGCAAGGCGCAGCTCGATAATAGTGTCAAAAACGGTGCATCCGGAAGTAAGAGCTGTTTTAAAAAGCTACATGAGATTCCGGGATGTAGAAGTCATAGAAGCCGATATGGCTGATGGCACAACAGATGTTGAAAAGCTGAAATCTCTTGTGGAAGCAGGTACAGCCGGCGTTATAGTCCAAAATCCAAATTTCTTCGGTATAATAGAGGATTTAACCGAGATAGAGAAAATGGTGCATGAAAATAAGGCATTACTTATTGACTATGTAGACCCCATCTCTCTCGGAATATTGAAAAGCCCCGGAGAGTCAGGAGCAGATATAGTTGCAGGAGAAGGCCAGCCTCTTGGTAACAGCCTCAGCTTCGGAGGCCCTTACCTGGGGTTCCTCGCTACAACCTCCAAGCTTATGAGAAAAATGCCCGGAAGAATTGTAGGCCAATCGGAAGATGTGGACGGCAAAAGAGCTTTTGTGCTTACCTTACAGGCCAGAGAGCAGCATATCCGCAGATACAAGGCAACCTCCAACATATGCTCTAATCAAGGCCTTAATGCCCTTGCTGCTGCAATCTATATGACTACAATGGGTAAGAAAGGCCTTAAGGAAGTGGCAGAGCAAAGTGCAAAAAAAGCCCATTATGCCATGAAGCTGTTAACAAGCAGCGGAAAATTCAAACTGCTGTTTAACAAACCCTTCTTCAAAGAATTTGCACTTGTGGGCGAAACACCTTCCGGCAAAGTTAATAGCGAATTGCTGAAGCATAATATTCTTGGGGGCTTTGAGTTGGAAAAGAAATACCCTGAACTGAAGAACTGCCTGCTTATTTGTGTGACCGAAAAGCGTACAAAAGCTCAGATCGACAAGCTGGCGCAAGTAATGGAGGTGGTATGATGAAAAATTACAGCAGTCTTATTTTTGAGCTTTCAAAAGAAGGAAGAAAAGCATACAGCCTGCCGCCTTGTGATGTCCCCGAAGCCAGCCTCGACAGCATCATTCCCGCTTCGCTCATGAGGGATAATGAGCCAGAAATCCCTAAAGTCAGCGAAGTAGACGTGGTAAGGCATTTCACAAATCTCTCCAATAAGAATTATGGAGTAGATACAGGCTTCTATCCTCTGGGCTCCTGCACAATGAAGTATAATCCCAAAATAAATGAAGATATGGCTGATCTTGTGGGATTCAGAAATATTCATCCTCTCCAGCCTGAGGAGACTGTTCAGGGAGCTCTGGAGCTAATGTATGAGCTTGACGGCATGCTTTCAGAGATAAGCGGTATGGATAGAGTTTCTCTTCAGCCTGCTGCCGGTGCCCACGGGGAGCTAACCGGCCTCATGATTATCAAAGCATATCATGAGAGCAGAGGAGATAATAAAAGAAAAAAAATAATAGTACCTGACTCAGCCCACGGAACAAATCCTGCCAGTGCAGCTGTCGCAGGTTTTGAAATCGTGGAAATTGAATCTGATGAAAACGGAGCTGTTGATCTTGGTAAGCTGAAGGCGGTGTTAAACGATGAAATTGCCGGCTTAATGCTTACAAATCCCAGTACACTTGGGCTTTTTGAAAAAAACATCAAGCAGATTGCAGACCTGGTGCATGAGGCAGGGGGACTACTTTACTACGACGGAGCCAATGCCAATGCAATTATGGGTATTGCAAGGCCCGGGGATATGGGCTTTGATGTTATTCATCTCAACCTGCACAAAACCTTTTCCACACCTCACGGCGGAGGCGGCCCCGGAAGCGGACCTGTTGGAGTCAAGAGAGAGCTTGTCAAGTTCCTCCCTGTTCCTGTTATTGAGAAAAAGGGAGACTCTTATATTCTTGATTATGACAGGCCTGAATCCATTGGCAAGGTAAAGAGCTTTTACGGCAATTTTGGAGTGGCTGTAAAGGCTTATGCCTACATATTGTCAATGGGCGGGGATGGTCTGAAGGATGTAAGCCGGAAGGCGGTTCTCAATGCAAATTACATTATGAGCAGGCTGAAGAAATACTATGAGCTTCCGATAGACCAGGTGTGCAAGCATGAATTCGTATTAAGCGGCCTTGCGGAAAACGAGAATCATATAGCAACTCTGGATGTTGCAAAGCGCCTTCTTGACTATGGCTATCATCCGCCAACCATTTACTTCCCTCTTATAGTAAGCAATGCGATTATGATAGAGCCTACCGAAACTGAAAGTCTGGAAACCCTTGACAGCTTCATAGACATAATGATTGAAATTGCCCGGGAAGCCAAAGAAAATCCTGAGATTTTAAAAACAGCCCCCCATAATACACCTGTCAGAAGGATAGATGAAGCAAAAGCGGCAAGAAGCCTTATCCTTAAGTGGGATGGCCTTGTCAAACACAAGGAGTGATTTATATGAATCCATTTATAAAAAAGCTGGTTGACTCAAAGTTCATGACAGAAGCCCAAGGGAATTACATTGAAGAGGCCGTAATGAGAAAGGACTCAATCATAATTTCCGGGCACAAGGGCTTTGGAATCCTGCCTCTTTTTGCAACTGTAAGTGCAATAGCAAAGAGCAATTTCAAAATAAAACAGGTAAAGGGCTTTGAGGATTTTGGGGATGAAGCAGACTACTATCTGATTCCGGACCTTGCAGGCATTGATTACGGTAAGCTGGTTAAGGATGCCATGCTAAAGCAGGGAGCCTCCTTCATTGCTCTCAAGGATCCCGACCATCCTTATTCGGTGCTTAAGCTGTTGGGAGATGTATATAAACAGAACGGTGACACATCAAAGGTGTATCAGCTTATTGAATGTGTAAAGATTGATGATGTTCCGCAGCTTTCAAAAATTACCCGGATTACCTTGAACGAAAATGGAAAGCCTGTGAAAACCGACTTCTAGGATGCCAAAATATGAGCTAGTGAGGCTGATGACATAGTCATCAGCCTCACTGCCTACTTTGCAATAGCCTCCTGCTTCAGTGAAATTAGCCGCTTGACATCTTCAAGCTGCAAATCATTCTTTACTTGAAGCATCAACCACTTGGTCCCGTTAAATGGCTTTGCCGTTCTTATAGTTTTAAGAGTCTCTTCAGTAAATTCTTCAGACAAGGCTTCAATTAAAGGTAAAAGGTCAAGATTGACGACAACCAAGGCAACAAAACCGTCCTTCTCCGGATACAAAGTACATATCGACTTTCCGGATTTCTGATATTTTACATTCCATCCGGGTTTTCCGGAGCATGCGCTGTACATTATCTTAGGTAAGGATTTATACTTCTGCTGGATAAAAACATCCATCTGCCTCCATAAATCCCGTGCAGGCAGATTAATGTATTTAACTATTTCATCATATTCAGGCATATAGCTTCCGTCCAGTATGAGATCATTTTCTGACATATAACAGCCTCCTATTTACAGAATGACGAGAGCAACCCTCCCTGTAGCTTGTTAAGCTGCCTCAGATTCTCTCCACTTTAAACCGTAGAACTGTTTTTAGCTTTTCTGCGGGAGTCTTCCGCACATCGGAAATATATATTTCCCTGTGAACCTTAGATATTCTATTCAGGTTATTGGCCCTGCAGAATTCCTCCATTACGGCAAAGGAAGCCGGCTCACTGTCATAGGGGCCTATGTGCATCATCTGTACGCACAACCCCTCTTCAATACAGCCGAAACTGACTTTTGACAGCAGCGGATGCTTTGTCTTTTTTGCCGCAGCTTCTGCAGCCCGCTGTGCAACCTCTTCCGTAACAAAGTCGGGCTGCCTTATCATTATGGTGTATATCAGGCTGTCCTTGTCCAATACCTCCAGCTCCCTTGCCTCAGGAGCCAGATCCCAGACCCCTTCCAGGGGGAAGACAGAATACTCATAGTACCCTTCCGGGGTCACACCCTTCTTGGGCATCATCTTCACTGCATAGGCAAGAGAATACAATACTCCTACTGCCTCGGCAAAATCCTCATTATTCGGGTTACCCCTGCCATCAAGCATGAAAAACCTCATGGGAGGCACCATCACAATTTCCGGCTGATTCTTAGGCAAATAAAGACTCTTATCCTGTTTTTTCCACTCGTACTTCATAACAGCACCTCCTATCTGAATATCCATAGCTCCAATGCCCCTTCTGAAACTTCGTGTCTCATTCTCTATTTTACAGGCATCAATATCTTTGTCAGAAGCTCACTTTCAGGTACCTCGTCTGGAGAGTTGTAATATATCTCATAGGATATTCCCGTAGCTTCCAAGCCCTTTTCAGCTATCCATTTGCTCATTGCTTCATATACCGGCACCATTTCCGCATAAGGCCCCTTGTACATGCATTCCACATATTTTCCTGCCGGAATCGAACCTGCTTTGATTTCTACCTTTCCTGCAAGCTGTTTTGAGACAGGAAAACCCATCTCCACATCCAGATGCTCCATATCCAGGTTATAATATGCCGTATACGGCGCTTCCGCCGGCTGTTCCCCCAGCTCTTGCAGATACTGCATAATGCCTCCGTATGCCTTTCCTATCTCCTGGGGAAGATTTCCTATAGATGTTGTTTTTCTGATGGACAATACGGGCTGAAGCCCTTGTTCTTTCAACTCGATGTTATAATCCATTTTTATTTCCTCCTTGACTTTTTCTTGATTATAACACCGCATACATGACACCTGTATGTCATGTTTCCATAGAGTATTTTTCATATATCTGTCTTGATATTTCTGCGAGTAATTTTCGTATATGAAGAGGCTCTATAACCTCTACTCCCGTGCCGAAGCTCAGGATAAATCCATACAGCCAATTGTTTTCAGGCAGAACGACATTTGCCAGCAGTCTCCCGTCTTCCAGCTTTTCGATGCTGTCCCCGAACCAGTCCGTAACAATGCTTTCCAATTCTTTTTCAAACACCAGTCTGAGGCAAATCGTGTTTTCAGGTGTACTCCAGGGATCCTCCAAATCAAGTCTCCCCATGGAAACCTCTCTCGGCTGGTAGACTGTTGCCGTCACTTCAAGCTCCCTCATTCTGGAGAGCTTGAAAAGTCTGAAATCCTGTCTCATGAGGCACCAGGCATACAGATACCATTTCTGCCCCTTCAGCACCAGGGAATAAGGCTCAACTCTGCGGTTTGTCCTCTTGCCTGATGAATCGATATATATGAACTCTATTTCATTGTGGTTTTCTATTGCCCTTCTTATGCATGAAACACTATGCTTCAACAGCCTATTAGTACCCCAGGGGGATAAATCAATAATAAGCTGCTGTACCTTAGCATCCAGAGCCTCAAGCTGTGATGACGGCAAAGCGTTCCGTAGCTTTTCCATCAGTACCTCATGCTTACTGTCAGGCATTGTTCCTGCAATACCCCTTAATGCGGATATAATGGTGGACATGTCATTCTCCGTAAGCACGCTTTTATCAAGGCGGTAGCCTTCGGCAATACCTATTCCTCCATTTGCTCCCTGGTAAGTGACTATAGGTATTCCTGCAAGGTTTATTGCCTCTATGTCTCTCAGGATGGTTCTCACAGATACCTCGAATATCTCTGCAAGCTCCCTGGCCTGTACCCTTTCCTTCCTGAGAAGAAGCACAATAATGGAAACCAGCCTGTCCAGCTTCAATTTATCACCGCCTTGCATCTCCATTGTATAGGAAATTATAATTTCCAATACGACAAAAATAACGTATAGTTAAATAACTATACGCTATTCTTTACCAATATTCCTCCATGAGTATTCAATTTCTTAGTTACATGTCTTTCAATACTCCTGCAGTATAGATTAAGCTTCTGTTGTGTTAGGCCCGTAATTATCAGCAATGAATAACCTTGCCCGTGATTTTCTGATGAAGGCATAAGAAACAATAAAAGTGATTGCTTCAGTCAAAGGTGTTGTAAGCCATATACCTGTTTCTCCTAAAAAAACAGGCAGAATAAAAATCAGTATATTTATTAATATCAGGCTCCTGAGAGCAGATATCAGCATGGAGGTTTTTGCATCACCCAAGGATGTAAAGTAGGCTGAAGCAACCATATTAAAACCGTTTATGAAGAATGCAACAGAATATATTTTTATACCATAGTTTGCAATCTTCATAAGCTCAGTATTTTCATGAGAAAATACTCTTACTATTTCTTCCGTTGCTCCGAAGGATAATACAAACGCAACTGCACCTACAAGCAATACTGCTTTGATTCCGATGTCCAGAATGCGGAATATGTTTTCTCTGTCCTTAGCACCGAAGCTGTAGCTGATAAGTGGATGTATTCCCTGCATTATCCCGGTAATCACCATGTATTGAAGGAGGGATATATACCCTACTATTGTATACGCAGCCACTCCATTAACCCCTATGCTGCGTATGATTACCAGATTGAACAGGTATGTTGTGATTGATATGGATATCTGACCTACAAACTCTGAAGAACCATTGAAGATAATGCTTTTGAAATCCTCAATGTCGAAGGTTATTCTGCAGTACTTGAAAACAGACTTTCCTCCGGCAAAGTAAATCATGCCCGACACAAATGCAACGATTACAGAGATGCCCGTTGCCAGTGCAGCCCCTTTCATGCCGTAATCAAGCCTCATTATAAATAAATAGTCTAAGACAATATTCAAAGTGTTTGCTATAATACTGAATACCAGTGAGAGCTGCGGTTTTCCCTCACCTCTTATAAACATCATCACGGTTATGTTCATCATAATGAAAATATAGAAATACGACATTATGCCTAAATAGTCACTGACATAAGGCAGAAGCTTCTCTCCGACATTAAGGAATCCGATTACCTCATCCCTGAAAACAATTAGTACAACTGATGCAATTAAGTTTACCGCGGCATTCAGCACAATTGTAAAGGTGAACCGCTTGTCCGCCTGAGGTTTATTCCCGCCTCCCAAACTGTGCATTGCAAGAGTCAAACCCCCTACACCCACCATAATA
>JAAYQK010000087.1 GCA_012519325.1 Gracilibacteraceae bacterium
ATGGATTTGTGCCCGATAAGCTGGCCCATACCGTCGTGTCCGTCAATCACAGCAGATACCGGTGTTTCAAACACGACCTCAGGCTTGGCATGTACGTCGATCATGCCCTTTTCTATACCTTTGTGATATCGTACCATACGCTGCATACCATGGCTTTCTATGCCATAAAGATCAGAAAGAAGAAGTACATCGGTAATAATCTGCGCCTCATCAGCCGAAAAGCCGAAGTTTGTAAAAACGTCATTGCAAAACTTCTTCAGTACGTCATAAGACCAATTGACGTAACCCATAACTGTATCCCCTTTCTTTGTGTTATATTAATGCTTATGCTTTAATAGTTATGCTTTGCATGCCATTAATCCAACCCCAAGCTGTTCAAGCGTTACCGGCAAGCCAATTTTGATAAAGAAGTTAACTATATAGAAAGAAATGTTAATATAGAATGTATAAAAACGATAAAGGATGACTCATAAAAGAAAAAATAGAATCTCCAATAATAAATGAACGGTATTATTTTAATTTTCGTGAAGTATAAAATTTTTCCTCAGCAGGTGCCCCGCTTCAAGAGCTTTTTGCTGAATATCCTCACTATCCTTTACATGCAGAATATCCACATTTGACACAAGCAAACTGCCTATAAGCTCTGTATTTATGCACTTGTAAAACAGTTCAAGTACTTTTACCGCACATTCAAAGCGGCTTTTATTCTCAGGCTCTCCTGCAGTGCACACGATATAGCCAATTCTATGCTTTTTTGATATCAGGCTGCTGCCTGTCCTGTACTTACTTGCCCAAACAGCCTGACACCTGTCGATAAGCTTCTTCATATGCGAGGATACTGAATAAAAGTACAGCGGTGATGATGAGACCACAATATCGGCTTTATCAATAGCCTTATAAACCTTTTGCATCTCATCCTCAATCACACACCGTCCCAGCTTGTAGCAGCCCTCACAGGCCGTGCAGTTCTTTATATTCTGTGAAGAGGCATATACCCGCTCTGTGCTTGTCCCATTGCTGCCAATACCCTCAAGAATCTTATAAACCAAAATGTCACTGTTCTGGCCTCTCCTATGGCTTCCATAGATGGCTAACACATTTATCATATTGCTATCTATCCCTCCTCTCACACTTGACCTGTCAGGAATACCCCAACTCTCGTATCTCGCATCTCGTGACTCGTATCTGACCCATAAGGAATACCCTCTATCCCTTAATATACCCTTTCCCTACCAGCTTCCTGATATGACCTTCAACCTTCTTTTGTATATCTATCGAATAGCTTTCTTCCAGTACGAACATCATTGAAATCGCCACTTGTGCCACATCCAGCAGCTCTTCCGCTATTCTGTCGACACACTGCTTTTCTTCCATCATGCAGTTTTCTCCGTTCAACCCTCTGTACTTTCCTATAAGCTGCGCCAATTCGCCTGCTTCCTCCATCAGCTTAAGAGCAGTAGACTCTATATTGGGTTTAAGGTTGTTAAGCCTCGGCAGGCTGATGCTTTTAAATTCAGTATCTCCATATCTATCCATCCTAATCCTCCAGTTCTTTACTCTCCCGTATTATATCATCAATAAAACATAACATTATTATAGCATATTATGCTGCCGTCCATGTGTGTTTTGTGGAGCAAAAAAACGCACGGACATATAAATACTGCCATTAAAAATGAGCTGCAACTGCATACAGCCCATTTTTAAATATGCTAGAACTCCTTAACAATAATATCTCCGATGGTTTCTATGATCTCCTCTGCCATTGCCCTGCCTATATCCGCACTTGCACCCTCCGCACTGTAAAGAATACCGCTTTCCGGCACAAGGCCCCGAGGCTCAGGGTATATGACCGGACGCGGGCAATGCTTTTTCCCTTTCTGCTTGGGAATGCGGTCTTCATGCACAAGCTCCGGACAAAAATGCATCATAAGAGATGTTTCGGTGAGGCTTGCATGTTCTACCTCCCATCCGGGAAACTCTCCTTTGAACAGGTTATCCAGGGTTTCATTCTTTACAAGCTCCCACCAATTTATCATTACAACCTTGGCATCCTGATGTTTTTTTGTAAAAAGGTATGATGCTTCGGACATGTAAGCGGTATTCTCAAAATGGCCGCTCATCAGCAAAAACTTTTTGCGCCCCTGGCGGTATAGATCGGATAAAATATTCTCAACTGTGTGAATCAGCGTTATGCCATCCAGGGCTGTAGTCCCGGGAAATCCCTGTCCTCCCCCCGTCGCCGGCTGTGAGCGGTAGCCGTAGCATACCGGCGGTGCAACAATGAGATTATGCTCTTCTGACAGCGCACAGCAAATCTTATACGGAATAATAAGATCCACAGATAAGGGCAGATGAGGGCCATGCTGTTCCACCGAGCCTACGCACAACGCTGTAATACAATCCTTTATACCGGCAAACTCCTGCCAGGTCATTTTAATCATTTCTCTTGTCATGTGAACACTCCTTCATAAAAACGGGATATTATGCTTTTTTTCGCTGCAGCAGCTGCGCTGCGGCAATTAAAGTCAACGAAATCATAAAAACCATTGTGCCGATAGCATTGATTGTGGGGTTGACCC
>JAAYQK010000088.1 GCA_012519325.1 Gracilibacteraceae bacterium
ATAGCTGCTTATAAACTCATCGTCACTGAATTTAGCCACTCCGGTCGTGTCCAGAACATGTCGGTCATATGCCGCGTCTTCTCCCAGAGTCCAGCCCTCCCAGTAAAGAGCCTTGTACACTCTTGTAAGCATGGTGCTGGCCTGCTCTCTGGTCAAGCTCGCATCCGGGGCAAACAGCCCGTTTCCGATGCCCGACACTATTCCCAAACTGTATGCCTTGATTACGTCAGAATCACTGGTATCGCTGAATGGACTGGCAAGGTCAACTGCAATCTTACTGCCCTTAAGATTCTCATAAAGCTTCACTGCCAGAGCGCTGAATTCCTTCCTGGTGATGCCCCTGGCCATATCCTGATTCAGGAGGATATCAGGGATTATGGACAATTTATCCGCCTTGTCCATCCATTCGTAGGCCCAGTCTGAAGTGTTGAGCCACTTTCCTTCTCTTCCATTTTTGTATTTCATAAAATCAGGGATTTGATATCCGAAAGTCCATTCAAATGAAGGCTCCGCACCTTTTGTCCATTTGAGATAGCCTCCCTTCTGCATGTCAACCCATGCGTTGAGAGCCTCTGATATGTTGTCGTACTGCCTGCCTCCTATGCTTACGGGAGAAGAGAGCTTTCCTGTAGCTGTATTCACTGCCTTGGAAGTAACCGCAGCTTTGTTTAAAAAAGGATAAGCAGGAAATGGACTGAGCTTGGAATCCCAATAGCAGTAATTATATATGCTGGTTTTTGCCCCCGGTCTTATATTGGCAAAAGCATCCCCATCCTCTTCATTCTTTTTTCCTACTTTTAATCTGACAGTACCGTTGAAATAGAAGTTATTGGTTGGAACCTCCTCGCCAATTCCCATAACATAAAGTTCACCTTTGGTATCGGTTGTGCTTGCATATATCCTTCCTCTTGAATAGGCGTTTTCTATAGTTACTTCTCTTCCCGGCTTTGTTATGCCAATGGCAAGTTGTATCCTGGCAGTTTTTGTTTCCACATTGCCTTCATTTCCCACATTTTTCAGCTCGGCTATTTCCGACTCTCCCGCGATACCGCCTGCCATAACCTCTTCATTCGCATAAGGGCCAGAATGCTCAAAATATATACTGCCTTTGTTCAAAGCCTTATCCATGCCGGAGTCCCTCAGTTCTCCCACTATGCCCCCTGCCGCAGATCTTGAACTGTTGGGAGCCCGTGTTTGCATAAGAGTGACATTTCCCTGATTCAGCAGATTTTCTGCTTCTGCACCAAATCCGCAGAATCCTGCCAGACCTCCTACAATACCCATGCCATCAAAAGTCGCCGTTATATTTCCCTGATTGGTCAGGTTGAAAATTCCGGCCTCCTTTCCCATTGCATCTCCGGTTATACCCCCCATAATTAGTCTGTCACCGCCGCTTATTTTTATGGTGAGATCAGCTTTGTTGATCATGGAATCAATCCTTCCCCAAAGGCGTCCTGCAGCTCCTCCAAAATAGAAATTCCCCGGACAGTTAACGGACAAATCCAC
>JAAYQK010000089.1 GCA_012519325.1 Gracilibacteraceae bacterium
GGCGAAATTCTTACAAGTCTGTGCACACCTTTTTCCGACTTTAAATATCCATAGGCATTTTCACCCTCTATAAGCAAAGTAACGCTTTTTATGCCTCCTTCATAATCCTTCAGCATATCAAGGGTTGATACTGTATAACCCTTTCTTTCAGCCCATCTTGTGTACATGCGAAGCAGCATCTCAGCCCAGTCCTGGGCTTCCAGGCCTCCTGCCCCGGAGTGTATTGTAAATATCGCATTATTCCTGTCATACTGGCCATTGAGCAAGGTCTCAATTCTGAAGCTTTCCAGTCGCTCCCGAAGAACCTTGAAGGAGTTCTCCACCTCAGGTATCACTGATTCATCCTGGGCTTCCATCCCCAGCTCTATCAGCACTTCAATATCCTCATACTCCTTTTTCAAACCTTCAATTCTTTCTAATTTATCCTTCATAGCCTTAATTCTTTTCAGAACCATCCCCGCATTTTCAGCATCATTCCAAAAACCTTCCTGATTCATCTCCTGCTCCAGCTCATATATCTTCTCCTGCAACGATGTCAGGTCAAAGAGACACCTCGATTTCCTCTATTGCTTTCCGTATCTCGGATAAGCCGTATTTATACTGTTCCAGCTCCAACATTATAAAACCTCCTAGTATTTTGATTCGCGATCCCGTGACCCCGGAGCCTTACCCCATGTCTCGTATCTCACGTCTCGTATCTCGCGTCTGAAATCTATTTATTCGCTCCGCAGCATTTTTTGTACTTCTTGCCGCTTCCGCAGGGGCAGGGATCATTTCTTCCTATTTTTTCTTCCTTCACAATAGGCTTTCTCATACCGCCCTCCTGGTTTGTCACTACAGGTTCGGCTACCTTTTCCCTTTTGGGCAGGCTTGACAGATTTACATTATATATGAATCTTACCGTATCTTCCTTGATGTTTCTTATAAGCTCCTGAAACATATCATAGCCCTCGATCTGATATGCCTGAACCGGGTCCTTCTGTCCATATGCCCTGAGCGATATTCCCTCCCTCAACTGATCCATTGCGTCTATATGATCGATCCACTTGGTATCAACGGTTCTCAGCAGTGCAACCCTTTCCAGCTCGCGCATTACCTGGGCATCAACCTGAGATTCCTTGCTCTCATATATTTTAACAGCCTTATTGATTAATGCATCTGTAAACTCCTCTCTGCTGAAGCTCATCAGCTCTTCTTTACTAAAAGCATTTTTCGGAAGGAAAATCCTATGCAAATACTCCATTAATCCTTTAATATCCCATTCTTCAGCAAACTCGCTGCCTACAGTATAGGTGGTAACAGCATCCTCTATTACTTCGGCAATCATTTCCATGATGTTTTCCCTTATGTCTTCCCCAAGCAGCACTTGGCGTCTCTGACTGTATATGACTTCTCTCTGCTTGTTCATTACATTGTCGTACTGCAGCACATGCTTTCTTATGTCAAAGTTCCTGCCTTCAACCCGTTTCTGCGCATTTTCTATGGATTTTGAAAGCAGAGGATGTTCAATGGTCATATCCTCTTCCATACCTAAGGATTCAACCAGATTCATTATTTTTTCAGATCCGAAGAGCCTCATAAGATCATCTTCCAAAGATATAAAGAACCTGCTGGAGCCCGGATCCCCCTGCCTTCCGGCACGTCCTCTGAGCTGGTTGTCTATACGGCGTGACTCATGTCTCTCAGTTCCTAGTATATGAAGTCCTCCCAGCTCCTTTACACCTTCGCCCAATACTATATCGGTACCTCTTCCTGCCATATTGGTTGAAATGGTAACCATTCCCCGCTGTCCCGCCTTGGCCACTATCTGGGCTTCCCTTTCATGATGCTTGGCATTCAATACTTCATGAGGTATTCCCATTTTTTTCAGCATATCGCTGAGCATTTCAGAGGTTTCAACGGATATCGTACCTACCAAAACAGGCTGCCCCTTTTCATGGAGCCTTACAATTTCCTCAACTACTGCGTTGAATTTGCCTCTTTTGTTCTTATATACAGCATCCGGATAATCCTTTCTTATCATTGGCATATTTGTAGGTATTTCAACTACATCCAGGTTATAAATAGCCATGAATTCGTTTTCTTCAGTCTTGGCCGTACCTGTCATACCGGCTAGCTTGTCGTACATTCTGAAATAGTTCTGAAAGGTTATTGTTGCAAGAGTCTGAGATTCCCTCTCAACCTTGACTCCTTCCTTTGCTTCAATAGCCTGATGCAAGCCGTCGCTGTACCTTCTTCCGAACATCAGCCTGCCTGTAAATTCATCAACGATTATTACCTGTCCGTCTTTAATCACATAGTCGATATCGCGGCGCATAAGGTTTCTTGCCTTAAGTGCCTGGTTTATGTGGTGCTGTATCTCCATATTATTGGCATCGGCAAGGTTTTCAAGGTTGAAGAATTTTTCGGCCTTTGCCACCCCTTCCTCTGTAAGGACTACCGTATGCGCTTTTTCATCTATCGTAAAATCTGTTTCGCTCTTAAGCCCTTTGACAAAAGTGTCGGCAATATAATATAGCTGTGTGGATTTTTCGCCGACTCCGGAAATAATGAGCGGAGTCCTGGCTTCATCAATCAGAATACTGTCCACTTCATCCACTATTGCATAATTCAGCTCCCTCTGAACCATCTGGTCCTTGTATATGACCATGTTGTCCCTGAGGTAATCAAAACCGAATTCATTGTTAGTTCCGTATGTTATATCTGCTCCGTAGGCTTTCTGTCTCTCTTCCGGTTCAAGTCCGTGAACAATAAGTCCCACGGACATTCCGAGAAAATTATATATCTTCCCCATCCATTGGCTTTGGTATGTTGCCAAATAATCGTTTACGGTAACAAGATGTGTACCCCTGCCTGTAAGAGCATTCAGATACAATGGGAGCGTTGCAACCAGCGTCTTTCCTTCACCGGTTTTCATCTCCGCGATTCTGCCCTGATGCAGTACTATTCCGCCTAGCATCTGAACATCAAAATGCCGCATTCCTAAAACCCTTACGGAAGCTTCCCTTACTACCGCATAAGCTTCCACCATTAAATCATCCAGGGTCTCTCCCTGGGTAAGCCTTTTCTTAAATTCATCGGTCTTGTTCCGCAGCTCCTCATCGCTGAGTTTCTGCATCGCAGGCTCCAATTCGTTGATCTCCCTGACCGTTTTCATTAGTCTTTTTATCTCTCTATCATTTGGGTTACCAAAAATCTTATCTAATAACATTCAGCAATCTCTCCTTATATCTATTTGTCACTGGCCTGAACTTTTAACACCTGTCATATTTATAAGGATGATTAAAATACCGCATTCTTCCATATGTTGTTTTTCAAAATAACATTGTTCAAACTGCATATTAGTGGCGTTGATATACAGACTTGAATGTTTTCCGCATTCAGAAACTCTCTTAATTCTTCATTGTTTTGAATGACGCTTTGGATGTGCGTCCGGCTTAACGGAAGCCTTTCATCCTGTTCAAAGAGCCTGCCCTCTGCAAGAATATCAATAAGCGCCTTCTTCCCGCCTTTAACAATGCTGTCAAAATCAAATACTTCAGATGATCCTGAAAGCACTGTAAAGACCGCAAAAATAAAGGCTGCATATTTTTTTATACTATTATATCTGTTGTCCGGCATTCTGATTCACCTGGCTTAATTTATGGATTCCAATATATCCTTAATATTTTATCATAATTTCATACTATAGTCTGCAAAATTGGCAAAAAATATGGGGACGTTTCTCCTGTCTCAATGAAAGCAAGACACGAGAAACGTCCCCATGTCTCTGTCCCCACGAGAAACGTCCCCCTGTCTTATTTGTTTTTTGCTTTCGCCTTTTTTTTCATTATTTCCTGTATATATATATAAATCCCAAGAGCCATGAATACATCTCCCACACTGAAAATCTTCGGTCTGGGATAAGGCCTGGGGAGTACAAGGATATCCCCCAGATACCTCAGAACTGTTTTATTATTCATTAATGTATGGGTAATAATCTTTCCGTCCCTGATAGCAAGCATATTATCAGTCAGTCCGATAGCCACCATCGCTTCACCCCATACCGGCATTTGCCCTCCGTTCGCCATTATTACCAGGAAGTTCAGAAATACTCCTATGAATACTATCCTAAAGGCAAATGAATCCCGGTTAAAATAAATGCCAATGAACAGCAGCAGATATGATAGAAAATGGATGCTTAAAATATTCTCTCTGAAAAATCCGACTCCCTTTGAAGCCATATAGACTGCTGCAAATTCCACCATAAACCCCAAAACAAAATAATACCACTTTTCAAGGCTGGCATCCTTCATATTTGAAAAGCTTCCTCCCCGCAGCTTTCCAACTACGAGGGAAGTACCTACACTCTCAACCAGCAACCTTCCTCATCTCCTTGTCTTCCTTTACCATTTTGATAAAAGCATCTGCAAGTCTGCCATCAAACTGGACACCCTTTCCTTTCTCAATAATTTCAAGAGCTTCCTCAACTGTCATTGCATTTCGATAAGGCCGCTCTGAAGTCAAGGCATCAAATACATCAGCAATACTCAGAATCTGTGCCTCAAGAACTATATCCCCGTTTTTCTTCCCTTCAGGATAACCTGTTCCGTCATATCTTTCATGATGACTGAGTATAATCCCTGAAACATCCTTGAGAAAATCAATATCCTTGATAATTCTAACTCCAATCTCAGGGTGCTGCTTGATCTTGTCAAATTCTTCTTCAGTAAGCCTTCCGGGCTTGTTAAGTATGCTTTCATCCACCCCAATCTTTCCTATATCATGAAGTATGGCTGCTATTTTAAGGTTCTCAATTCTTTTGGGAGACAAGCCGAGCCTTTCAGCCAGGTTGCATGCATATTCCCCAACTCTCCGGGAATGTCCGTTGGTATAAGGGTCCTTCGCCTCTACTGCCTGGGAAAGTGATTTTACCGTATCTATATATATATTCCTCATACCAATATACATTTTGAAGGAATATCTTGCAAAAAGCAGTGGGCCGAAGATAATCAAAATACCTGCAATCTTATAATTAATATAGGCTATTGCCATAAGAATAGCTAAAGGAGCCATTGCAACGTAATCCTTAATTACCCATGCAATATTATTTAAGAAATTGGAAAAAAAGTTATCGCCGGTGATAAGATGCATAAGAATTGACATTATTATGGCATTAACCAGTATATATACTATCATAGCTGTGAAAATTGCAATTATTGCAACTGCTGATGAGTTTAAACCTATTACTCCTGGAGTTGCCCCCAAGTACTCATAGCATAATCCTGCCAAGCCTGCTGAAATAGTAGCATCTGCCCCATTAAACAGTGTTTTTTCTATTGGAAAGTTAAATGGATGATATATTTTTCCTTCATGCTTTATTACTCTGAACATAACTCCAATGCTGGTTATCCAAGCAGCTTCAGGCACACCAAGCACCAATATCGCAGCAATTGCAATTACAAACCCAACAGACAGTGCCCTTTGCCCTTGGGTAATGATAACCAGCGATTCAGCAATAATTGATAAAAAAGTAAAAACAACCAGACCCACTACATCAACCTGTTGGGCCTGGTTTATTGTGCATATAAAAAACGTTATCCCCAATAATATAATAGCTGCTACATATAATTTGAGTTTCTTAGACATATATTCACCTCATAAAATAGCCGGCATATGTTATGCTGCTCTTAAAACCAGGTCTGATTAGCTCCTCCGGCTAATACCAATGTGAAAATAGCCATAAGAATACCAAATATCTTTTTCATTGTTTGCCCTCCTTTTATCAAGACTCTGCCTTACCGCTAGTCAAGGCAGGCAAACTCTCCGCTTAAATATTATGCCGGCTATATTTTACCTTAGTTATGATACTGCGTTCACTTTTCTGTTTACTGCTGCCAATACAGCTTTAACAGCAGACTCATTCTCATCCAGACTTATTATACTGCTTCCTGAAAAATACTCTTCGATATTGTCCTGAGAATAGCCTACTAAAGATACATATACCTCCTTGCCTGAGACTTTAAAGTTTTCCAAGCCCTCCAAATACAGTACTCCGCTTTTCCCCATACAAGCCTCCAGGGCTGCCAGTGTCGCTTCAGCAACTGCCTTGGCTCTGTTGGATCTGGATTTGACCTTGCAGCACTTCCCTTCATAAATCTTGTCGTCATATGAAAGAGAAACTATTGCTTCTACCATATTATCCAAATTCTTGACCGAAATGCTTTCAATCCTTGCTCTTGTCTCTTTAAACTCCGCTTCGTTAATCTGAGCAACGCTTATTTTTTTATAATCCACATTGATATTGAATTTTGCACATATAGCAGATTGTATATCTCTCACCATCTGCTTAATATTCCTGCCTGCCGCTGCCAAAACATGTATCTCTTCAATCATACCTTCCTTATCGCATATAATACTGCAATTTATTATATCAGGAAGCTTGCATATAAGATATTGTATATCTTTTTGCAGGCATGGATTAATATTGTTCAATGGGATTTCCTCCTCAAACAGCACTACATAGCATGGACACCGTTACGGTTATTGATATGCGATATAATAACTTCTAGCAATATTTTGTTATTCCTCCCCTGTTTATATGAATTAGTGGAAAAGTGCTATTGAATGGGGAATCTATACTATATATATAATAATTGCTACCAAATAAATACCATTCACAAATAAAAACAGCCGATAATTCGGCTGTTTTATCAGAATTCCGGTTCAATTAAACCGTAGTTTCCGTCCTTTCTCTTATATACAACATTTACTTCTTCCGTTTCTGCATTGGAGAATACAAAAAAACTGTGTCCCAGCAGCTCCATTTGCAGCACTGCCTCCTCAACAGGCATAGGTTTCATGGCAAATCTTTTTGTTCTTACGATTTTTACTTCCTCATCTTCAAACTCTGCCGGAGGGGAAGCCCAATTCTCGAATTTGATGTTGCCGTCTTTAATCCTCTTTTCCAATTTGGTCTTATGACGCCTCATTTGCCTCTCCAGCTTTTCCACTACATTGTCTATAGAAGTGTACATATTTCCGGTAGCCTCTTCTCCTCTTAATATGACACCATTAAAAGGAATTGTGACCTCAATGATGTGCCTGTTCCTTTCAACGCTTAAAGTAACCTGGGCTTCAGTATCAGGGCCGAAGTATCTTTCAAATTTGGAAAGTTTTTTTTCTACCCTATCCTTGAGAGCACTAGTGATATCAATATTTTTCCCGCTGATGATAGTACGCATAAACACATCTCCTTTCGCAACTATTATGCTACCGTTTATACATATTTTATTCTACATCTGAGAAAATAATCCTTCTGATTATAATAATATATGCCGGCAGAAAACATTCAATTACAGTATTTTAGCCTCATTTGCCAGCACACATTTCAGGCTATAAAGTTATGTAAAGCAAACAATAATATAAAGTAAGGGAAACCTGCTCTCGTCCCTCTTATTTCTTAGTTAATAACATTATCCACAGAATTATGCACAACCTTTTTATGTTATCTGTGCATAATGTTAATAAGTCTGTTGATAACTTGAATCTATTAACTTTCTATTGTTGAAAAAATGTGAATTACTTTTTAGTAAAAAATGTCGAGCGAACAAAATGTAAAATATTTCTTTCATTTATTCTGTCGATAATTAAAAGAATATACCTCTTCAAAAGCAATTTGCTGTCGTAATATGATGTTTAAAGACATGGCTAGTTATCCACAAGAGAAGAATAAAAAAGCATAAAAAAACCGCCTTTGTTGGCGGTTTAATTACTCTCTTTTTGCGTCAAAACACTCTTTGCAATATACCGGTCTTGTATTTGTAGGTTTGAATGGAACCTGGGTTTCTTTCCCGCATTCTGCACATATTGTATCATACATTACAACTTCTCTTCTCTGTCCATTTCTTCCCATGGCATTCTTTCTTGCCATTCTGCATTCCTTGCATCTTGCCGGTTCGTTCTGGAAACCCTTCTCTGCGTAAAATTCCTGCTCGCCTGCTGTAAAGGTAAACTCATTACCACAGTCTTTGCAGATTAACGTTTTGTCTTCGAACATGTAAAAATCCCTCTCTTTTCTCTCCAGGCTGGTGTTGGGTAAAAAGAACTTGCTGGGATTATTACTGCCGCGAAAAACGTTCTTGAACCGCCCACTCACACCTTTTTAATTTTTTGGCATTATTCTAGCTGACCTGGTCGTTGACCCCACACTCGCCGTCAGGATGTTTCGCTACTAGGAATCAACCCCTCACTACAGCACCTCTCAATAAATGTACTTTTACTGGACGGACTTATTTCTAAGCCGCACCATGCTCACAGGAGCTTCTCCTGCTTACGTGGATCGTTTTGCCTGCGACTAGCATCGATTTTCAACCACAGACCTAGATATTA
>JAAYQK010000090.1 GCA_012519325.1 Gracilibacteraceae bacterium
CAGTACCGCTGATAGACAGGGGAAAGATAAAAGGAGTGACATATCTTTCGGTACCGATAAAGAGCAAGGAATTTGATGCCGGAACCTACAATTATGTCAAAACCCTGGTTGATATTATGGCAGCAGCATTAAAGACAGAGTAATGGTATTAATTACAGTATGTGCTATCACATAGGAAATTTGCACATGCTGTTATTTTTTCATATAGTATGATAAAATAGTATAAATATATTTTAGTATAACAAATTGTATTAAAAGCCGCACAAATGCCTCCATCAAATAACGAGACGAAAATGTTCTCCATTATGCAGCACGAAAAAGTTGCAAAATATGCTCATTAAAATCTTGTTATAGTAATTCCACAAATTTTATGTGCTTGGGGGAATAAAATTGCTGTTTATAAATACCCAGTACAAGGTTATATCTATTAGCAATGAGGATCGTTATGGGAGTACTGTAGTTGTTGAAGATGCCAAAAGAGGCCACATGCTCAAAACCTTGAGGATAATAAACCATCAGAAAGAAACTCAAGACTTTGTCGATTATATGAAGCTAAACATGTTTGATTATAGGAATCTGAATCATCCAAATCTGATAACCTTCTATTTTTTCAGCAAAATATTGGAAATAGACACAAAACCGGTTGTCGCGAACAAATATTACTATGCCTACGAACATATTGATGGGGTAGGTCTTTTTGAATTTATAAACAATCAGGATTTTGACATTCTGTTGGATATTGTGATACAACTGTGCTCTCTGGTAAAATATCTGCACTTAAGAGGATTTTTGCTTTGCGGCATTAATATTAATGAACTATTTGTTGTATACGACAAAGAGAAGCCTATTTTAAAGGTTTCAAAGCTGCCATATTTGCAGGGTACCGAGAGATCTGTGATGTTTGACAAAGAAAACACTTATTTTATGTCTCCTGAGGCTTTTCAATTCGGCGAATACTCGAGGGCATCCGATATTTACCTTATTGGGGCGCTGATGTTCTATATTTTTAGTAAAACCAAGGTTGGAGGTTCAAACTTTAAGGATGAAGTGGAAAAATTCGGGAGCATAGAAAATAAGAGTAAGGCACAGATAATAGAGATAATAAAAAAGTGTACTTCCTTAAAGCCGGATGACAGATACGAATCGGTGGAAAGAATAGTTGAGGATATAAACAGTAAATTAAACATGAATTTTAATATAATAAACAAAAGGCATCTTCAAAGATTGCCAAGGCATATTACAAAACTTGTATCAAGAGAGCATCATTTTAAGAGAGTAATTGAATCTGCGAAAGGCTTTCTTTACGAAAACAGGCTTCAACCAAAGGCGATGATAATAAAAGGTTCCATAGGAACCGGCAAATCGGTTTTTATCAAGGTATCCGGTTATAAACTTGAACAGGAAGGTATTTCAGTAATATACAGCGTCTTGAAAGAAGATGTTATCGGCAGCTTTTATTATATAATTTTATTAATTAAAGAAATTATGAGAGTCACCGATAAGGAGATTATTGACAGGTATATAACGGATATTTCATATATTATTCCGGAGATGACCAGCGTACCTTCTGCTTTGGCATGCAGTATCACGATCAAACAGGAAGAAAAGGTAAGGCTTGTATACAGGTTAGGGAATTTTCTTTTGGAGGCTTCTGCGAAGCATCCATTTGCTTTAGCTATAAGTGGTTTTGACTATATTGATGAGGATTCTCTTTCTGTCTTAAACTACATTATGAGAAGTGAAAGCAAAGGCAAGATATATTTACTGTTGGGAGCAGGAATACAAAGCATTGAAGAAAATGACAAGCTGAAAGAGTTTTGCAGCGCCCTTACCAAAATGGGATATGCAGAAAGCATTGAGCTTAATAATCTCAATATAAATGAGACAGCAGAATACATAAGGCTTTTACTAGGTATGGACAGGCCGTTTCTTGACTTTGCTGCCAAGATATATAAGGAGACAGAAGGTAATCCAAAGCTCATATATGAGATAATATACTTTTTATTCATAAACAACCATATTTATGTTAATGACAAAGGAGAATGGGTTCTTAACAAAATTGATTTGGACAACTTGAACCTTTCCTTTGACATAGATGATTATGTCCTGAATAAAATAAGTAAGCTAAGTCCTTTACAGAAGGAAATCATAAAGACCATGTCCATTTTCAATACTGCCGTATCTAGGGACATACTAAAGAAAATGCTTAATATGGGTGAGGATGAGCTCAACGCACAGCTTCAACAGTTAGGTACCATCAATATACTGTCAAAAAAGGTGGATGACTGGGGAATATCCTTTGATTTCAGCTCTATAAACCTTAAAAAATCAATATATGAAAGAATACCCCATGATACAAAGCTCAAATCACATTTGGTTGCTTCATATATACTTGAGGAGAAATTCAACAGGGAAAACAGGGAGAACAAGGATGAGATGATATTCCATATGACAAAGGCTATGCGCTATAAGGAAGCCATCGAGTATCTTATGAACTCTGCCGAGAAGATGATATCCAGCAATTTGGTGGGACAGGCCATTCAATTTCTTATGCAATCATATAACATGTTTGATCCGGACGATGTAAGCACTGAGAAAATGACTGTCTGCAGAAAGTTGGGAGAGCTGTATGAACAGATAGGAGAATACGACAAATCTATGTATTTCTATGGTGAGGCGGAGAACTCCGCAAATACGGTTAATGATTTGAAGATGCTAATAGATATATATATCAAAAAATTTTCACTTTCATACAAAACAGATGGCAAGAAGAGTGCAATTGTATATGCAGCTAAGGCAAAAAAACTGTTGAAGGAGGTTTCATACCCTGAAGGGCTGTATGAATTAATAATATGTCTTAATGACATAATGTCAAACAACCGCAAGTACATTTCATATATGAAGATACTGGAAAAGGTTATGAAAACTATCGATATCAAGCGGTATGAGTGTTTTTATGCAAGAATGCTGGTGACTTACGGCAGAATAATATGCAATAAAAACAGATATAAAGAAGGCCTTTCCAAATTGATGAAGGGTATGGCCATACTCGAAAGGCTTTCTGAATTTAAATATATACCAAATACTTTGAATTCTATAGGTTATGTGTATTCTGAATATTATAACGATATAGAAAAGGGCAGGGAGTATTATGAAAGATGCCTTAGTGTAAGCCAGAAACTAAATGATCTAAGCTCAATGGAAAAAAGCTATAATAATATTGCAGAGATTTACAGGATAGAGGATCGTTACAGTCAAACAATTGAATATTATCATAAAGGATTGCAGGTTGTGCGTGTCTCCCGGAATGCTATGATAAAGACACTGCTTAATATAAACCTTATAATTGCAAACATTGAGATGGAGGATTTCAAGAAAGCTGCCCTATATATCGGCATCTCGGAGGAATCTCTTAATAATCTCAAGGATTCGGGCAATCTCATGCAATTTTTCTATCAATACAAAGCAGAATTTTTCTATGCTATGGGAGAATACAAAGATGCGGCACAATATGCACAAAGATCCGTGGATATGTGCATAACCTGGGGCATTATGGAAAATTATGAAGCGCATTTTGTGAAGCTGCTGTCAGAGATACAACTGAGCGGCAGGTTGGATCATGAAAG
>JAAYQK010000091.1 GCA_012519325.1 Gracilibacteraceae bacterium
TCTGCTATAGCCTTTACATCATTTACTATATCATTAACTCTGTTTGCCATCTCAACCAACTGCTGAATCTGTGTGCTCATAATATTTGCATCATTCATTACATTGTTCTTCAGTTCATTTACTTCTTGTATCTGGGACAGGCTTTGATTGTTCCTGGTAATTAAAACCTCCGATGCTGCAGCCAGCTGTGACAATGTATCTGAGGTACTGCTGACACTTTCATTTACCTGATTCATGCTTGCTGTTGTCTGCTGGACTATAGCAAGGTTCGACTCACTCAGCGTGGACATCTCACTTGAAAAGTCAATGAGATTATAAGAGCTATGGGACATGTTCACATCAAAGCTGCTTAAATCTGCTGTTAATGATAGCATTTGCTTAGCCGCTGAGGCCATTTGTTTTTCACTGTCCAGAAGCTTATTAAAGTACTTCAGAACACTTAAATGAATCGGGTATTTCACTTCAGGCTCTTGAATTTCATGTCCTTCAAGCCTCTTTTCTACATAGTTAAGAATACTTTTTGCTTCATTGCAAGGTTTATTTACTGCTTTTCCAAACATCTTGAATCCTCCTTATGTAATTATGTAATTTGCATCCAATAAAAGTATATTGTTAGGATTAATATATGCTCCCCGTTTGTAGGACATATTTTTGCCTCGTTATATGTAATACTTATAATAACATAATAAACATAAAAATAGTATTCTTTGATTGCTTTTATGTCCATAAAATTATGAGTAAGTAACATACAATTATCATTTTACTTATGTAAAATGCTATTGTATAGTATAGTATGTAAGTATTTTTTAACAAAATAGATGGAATCAAGGAGAGATTCATATGGAAAAAATGACGTGTACTATTTCAAGAGGTCTTCGCGCTCCCATTATCAGACAAGGGGATAATATAACAGATATTGTTGTGGATACTGTATTAAAAGCTTCGGAAACAGACGGCTTTGATATTAATGATAAGGATATTATTGGTATAACCGAATCCGTGGTTGCCCGTGCTCAAGGAAACTTTGCAACTGTCGATGCAATTGCTAAGGATGTCAAACATAAATTCGGAGACGGCCCTATCGGGGTAATATTTCCTATTACGAGCCGCAATCGCTTTTCTATACTGTTGAAGGGTATTGCAAAAGGAACTAAGAAAGTAATATTAATGTTCAGTTACCCTTCTGACGAAGTAGGAAACCAATTAGTAGATGTTGATGTCTTTAGTGAAAAGAATCTTAATCCCCTGACAGATGTATTGACAGAGAAAACTTTCCGTGAATATTTCGGATACTGCAAGCATACTTTTACCGGAGTCGATTATATTGAATTTTATAAATCAATAATAGCTGAGCAAGGTGCTGAATATGAAATCATATTTTCAAATAATCCCATTACAATTCTCACTTATACAAAAAACGTACTAGCTTGCGACATTCATACAAGAGCCAGGACAAAAAAAATTCTGAAGGCAAACGGCGGAGAAATTATATACGGTCTTGACGATATTCTGACCTCACCTGTTGACGGCAGCGGGTTTAATGAAATATACGGCCTTTTGGGTTCGAATAAATCGACAGAAAGCAGTATCAAGCTCTTTCCTCGCGATTGCCAGCCTATTGTTGAAAGCATCCAGGCAAAGCTGAAAGAAAAGACAGGCAAAACAGTCGAAGTCATGATTTACGGGGACGGGGCCTTCAAGGATCCGGTCTGCAAAATATGGGAACTTGCAGATCCTGTTGTATCTCCTGCATACACCTCCGGCTTGGAAGGAACGCCCAATGAAATCAAATTAAAATATATTGCAGACAATAACTTTGCTCATTTAAAAGGCCAAGAACTTAAAAATGCATTATATGAATACATTAAGTGCAAAGGTACAAACCTGGTAGGCAGCATGGAAACCCAGGGTACAACCCCCAGAAGGCTTACCGACCTTATAGGTTCACTTTGCGACCTTACCTCAGGCAGCGGGGATAAAGGCACACCCATTGTATACATCCAGGGTTACTTTAATAATTATGTTGAATAACAAATTAGGGAGCAGATGCGGACTATACGCAGCTGCTCCTTTTCTTCTTAATCGCTGCTATACAATACTGTCTTCCCAGCAATCCGGGTGGTCGATTCCCAGAAGGGTTGTTACAGTTGCAGCTATATTTGCAAGCCCGAAGTTTCCTTTCTTTATTTTGTGCCTTTGCACCTTATCATGGATTATAAAAGGAACAGGATTAAGAGTATGGCTCGTTTTTGCCTTTGCTGCACCTCCCTTGGTTTTTTCCAGCATCTCATCTGCGTTGCCATGATCAGCAGTAATAATAAGTATTGCCCGGGCCTCATCCACTGCCTTTATGACTCTTGCAAGACAAAGGTCAACAGCTTCCACTGCTATTCTGGTGGCATTAAAGCTGCCGGTATGGCCAACCATATCTCCATTGGGGTAATTAGCTCTTAAAAAGACATATTCGCCGGACTTTAAGGCGTCTATAAGCCTATCCGTAACTTCTGCAGCTTTCATCCAGGGACGTTCATCAAAGGATACTTTGTCTGAAGGTACCTCTTCAAAAACTTCAAGTTCATCGTCAAACTTCTCTGTCCTGTTGCCGTTCCAGAAGTATGTCATATGACCGTACTTCTGCGTTTCAGATACGGCATACTGCTTAATGCCGTGCTTAACTAAATGCTCGGATAATGTATCTTTTATATCGGGAGGCGAAACCAGAAAATTCTTAGGCAGCTTCAAATCGCCGTCATACTGAAGCATACCGCAGAATAGAACCTTAGGGCGTCTGCCCCTTTCGAACTTGTCAAATTCTTCATAATCAAAGGCCATACTAATTTCGATAGCCCTGTCACCTCTGAAATTGAATAGTACAACACTGTCGTCATCATTGATAGTACCAACCGGAACACCGTTTTCTGCAATTACAAAAGGAGGTATATCCTGGTCAATTACCCCAGCCAGCTCTTCTCTGTATGTAGATATCGCCTCACTGGCAGAGCCGAATTGCCTGCCCTTACCCAGCACATGGGTATCCCAGCCAAGCCTTACCATATCCCAGTTTGCTTCATATCTGTCCATAGTAATCTTCATTCTGCCTCCGCCGCTGGCTATTCTCCCGTCAAAGCTGTCATCATTCAACTCTTTAAACAGCTTCTCAAGCTGCTCAACATAATCCAAAGCCGATGTTGCCAATACATCTCTTCCGTCAAGCAGGGCATGGACCCGTACCTTTCTTACGTTATCCTCCTTGGCTCTTATTATCATTGATTTAAGATGTGCAATATTGGAGTGCACATTTCCATCTGAAAGAAGGCCGATAAAATGCATGGCAGAACCGTGGGCAGCACAGTTTCCCGATATATTCCGCCATGTATCGGAATTATACATTTTTCCATTCGCTATTGATTCATTTACCAGCTTGGCACCCTGACTAAAAATCTGCCCGCAGCCCAAAGCATTGTGACCTACCTCTGAATTCCCCATATCCTCATCAGAGGGCAGGCCAACAGCCGTACCGTGCGCTTTTATCAAGGTAAATGGACTGCGACTCATAAGCATATCAAGAGTCGGAGTATTTGCAGCTTTCACTGCATTGCCTTCTTCTTCTTCATTTATTCCTATTCCATCCATAACAACTAGTACAACAGGTCTCTTACTCATTCGATTCACTCCGTCCTTTTCAGTAGATTAGGACAGTCAGCAACTGTCCATACCTACGGTAATTATATTAATTTTCCCTTATACTGTCAATAAAATGCTGAGATTTCAATCTATAAGACATTTTTTCCAAATACAGGAAACTTGTTCAAAAAAACAAAGCCATGAGCGAATATAATAAAAGCAGTAAATTCTGACACAGTAAAACAGCAAGAAAAGGTTAAACTATTAAGGGTTAATTCAACCACAGACATGGAGGTAAATTCCATGATATTATTGCTAGTTTTATTGATACTGGTACTGTTTTTGATTGTTTTATTGTTCACAGTGGCATCAAGAATTAATCTAAGCTATGACTCGACTAAGTCAGATATGCACCTGACACTGAAATGGCTGCATCCTCTGCTGAAGTCGGTAATAGTTAAAAATGGCAGCAGTCTTCTTTTATTTGTATATCTTTTTAATAAAAGGATTTTGGCAAGACCAATAAAACCTAAAAAATATTCCGATAGAAACCGCAGAGTTCTCACAAACCTTAAACCTACAGATATTCATGTTAATACGCAATATGGATTCCGGGATCCTTTTATTACAGGTCTGGCATGCAGCGCAGTAAGTGCGGTTTCAAAATTCTTAAATGTGGAATCCCTGTATCAGAAACCGGACTTCCTGGCGAATAAAGACTATGTCAACCTGGATGCCACTGCAAAGCTAAACCTGGGCTACTCACTGGTGAAGCTCATATGAAAAGTAATATTATCAAAGGAGGATAACCCATGGAAGTTAATACTTCTCTAAACCAGAATATTGATACGCTATTCACAAATATTGAAACCTTTACGCAAAATGAGGGGCTGCTTGGAAAGCCTGTCTCGCAAGGAGATAAGACCTTAATACCAATTATATCCGTAACAATTGGATATGGAGGCGGCAATACTTCCGGCAAAATGTCCGGGGGAACTGCAGGCTCAAACCAGGGTACCAGCAATGCCGGAATGGATGCTCTGGGCCTTGGTGCCAGAATCAGTACAGATGCTTTGGCACTGGTAGATGGTGAAAATGTCTCGGTCCTTCCTGTAAATGCCAACCCGGGCAACATAAGCCAATTAATTAATCAGCTGCCTCAGATAATAGGCAAAGGACAAAACAACCAGCAGCAGAATCAGCAGCAAAGCTCGTAATGAAAGGCCCTGCGGCAAAAGTTGCCGTGGGGCCCTGAAATTCATTCTTTAATAATTTAAAACAGCTTTTTTAATACATTGACTTCCGATGCTTTTTGTCTCAGCTCATTTAACTTGGGTACTATTCTTCTGAAATGCTCTGAAGCCATATGTCTGTTTAGAGCCTCCTGGCTTTCCCATTCCTCGATTATAATAATGACTTCGGGAGCTCTAATATCCTGAAAGGCCTCATACTTTATGCAGCCCTCCTCTTTAACGGTCTTTTCCACCATTTCTGCAGTCAGCTTCAGAATCTCATCAAGCTTGTCCGGTTTTGAAAAACTTTTTGCTACTACTTTAATCATCAAAACATACCCCCATTTTTCCTTTGTAATATTCTATTTAAAAACCCCCTGATCAGCATTGCTGTCAAGGGGTAAAATATCAACGTTATAACAAGATTTCAATGAGGGTTTTTGCACACTTGCAAAAACCTACCCGAGCGTTTCAACGAGGCGGGAGATATACTCACCGCCTGCTTGACAGCGGAAGCGGTATCCACCACTTAAGAAGCGGGGGACATCTTTTCGCCTCGTTATATAACAGTGATATTTTCTGCCTGAGGCCCTTTTGGCCCGTTTGTTACATCATAAGATACTTTCTGGCCTTCTTGAAGTGATTTGTAACCCTCTGCATTTATCTGAGAAAAATGAGCAAAAACATCTGTGCCATCTTCTCCTGTAATAAATCCATAACCCTTCTCACCATTGAACCATTTAACCGTACCAACCATGTTTGTGTACCTCCAAAATCTTATTTCTCAAATACTTCGCCATAACTCACCACAAAATTTCAATTACCCGTTTACTATATTTTTAGTTCATATTGAAATATATATGTGTTACATTATTTACTAATTATTTAAGATACTATTATTAATGTCATACTTGAATATAAAAATCAAGCAATATTACAATATTGAGATGCAACTGAGAAGAAAAACATGTCGAAAAAATACTATCATTTTCTGTAAAATTGTGTCGCATTGCGCTAAATAATTCTTTTGCGCAATTAACAATCCAGTAATTTCAACGCTTTTCGGGATTTTTGCTGTTTTTCTATAACTACAGTTATTATTTATTAGTGAACTAATTTCATAAAAAGAATAATTGCCTTTCTTAATGTAAAAACTATGTTTAATAAAAAATCAGGAGGTATATCCAATGGATAGAAGACGTGCAAAGGCCATTACCGCTTCATCAGTTATGACACATGTAACCTATAAAGGAATACCGATATACATTGAAAATGTGGACGAGGAAACCGGAATTGCTGATATCCATTTAATCAATCAGCCTTCGAACAGGCTGAAAGTACCTGTAACCAGCCTGGTGGAACACTAAAGGTTTACTCAACTATTTCCTTTCTAACACAATCACTGGAGCACAAAAAGACCATTGCCGCATAAAAGGTATCAAACTCCAATACATCTCCTACTTTGATTTCCCCTGGATAATCTTCTATATCAAGTATCAGATGGTCGCTGCTACTCCCTATTATTTCAATTCCCTCATTTCGCGGCTTTAGTTTTGAAAAATCGCCAATATCTTTATTCCCTATCGCAAGTACCGCTCTTTTGCGTATTCCTCTATCCGTATATACCGGCCTGTTTCCAAAGGCATCTACAAATATTTCTCCTATAGGATAGCTTGGTTTCTCTTTAACTTCAATCACCTGTGCCTTTAATACCATTGGATCCCGATAAATCCCCGGCATTTCTATACCCCACACATATGGGAAGTCCTTTGCCGTAATGATTGCCTCCCCTATTCTCAAGTGGTTGATACGTTCAGGCATCTTGCCATTTATTAATAGTGACAGGGATGTACTTGCTCCTCCTGATATTATCTCGAGTCTTCTTTCTATCTCTTTTTCAATTGCTTCTGCCAGTTCACACAACTCTCCCAGATTCTTTTCTGAAGGCTTGATAGATCCATAGCACCCCAAATTTGTACCGATTCCCAGCAGCTTGACATTCTCCATCATTTCGACTTCTTTTGCAGCTTCAATAGCCTCTTCCCTGCAAAAAAAGCCTTCTCTTAAGTCTCCCAGGTCAACCATCAATATGATTCCGTGAACTTTTCCCTGGATTCTTGCTTCTTTATTGATAAGCCTGATTGTTTCAATTTCAGAATTCAGGCTTGAATCTGCATAGCTTACCAGCTCGGGTACTTCACATGGCATTGGTATTCGGATGAGCATAAGCTCCCCTTTGATATTAGCCAAGCGGAGCTTTATAATTTCCCTCATCCTTGAATCCCCTAATGTCTTGAAGCCTGCCTCTATAAATAATTCCGCCACCTCCGGTATTGCACTGAAGCCCTTTACAACACCCACAGGTTCAATACCGTTGGATTTGCACATCTCGTATATTTTACAGGCATTGCTCTTTATTTTTGAGGCCGAAATCTCATATACAGGGTATTTTTCTTCATACTTAATCATATTTTCTCCTTACCGGACATATTGCAGACTCCTGCCCTGCAATATCCTTCTATGTGTTCTAAAAACTCATCCTTCATATATTTTATACAATCTGTGAGAGCCGTTGTAGCCGCCTGTCCCAGTCCGCAAAATGATGTTTTTTTCATTAAATCGGATATTTCACATAGCCTGTCCATATCTTCTTTTCCTGCTATTCCTTTAGAAAGTTTGTCTAGGAGCTCAAATATTCTAGTGTTGCCTTCACGACAAGGTGTACACTTTCCGCAGGATTCATGAATGAAAAATTCTGTTATGCATTTCAGAAAGTCTATTACGCAATTAGAGTCATCAATCACCAGCAATGCCCCCGAACCAAGCTTCAAGCCGGCATCTTTAAGAGCTTTGTAGCACATAGGTGTATCAAGCTTCTCATCTTTAAAACATGAGCCTGAGGAACCTCCTAATTGGACAAACTTAAGATTTCTACCTCCGGGAATACCTCCGCCTATTTCATATATGATTTCTCTTATAGGAGTACCAAAAGGTATTTCATATACTCCCTTGTTTGCAATATTTCCTGACAGGCAAACCAATTTGGTACCGCCGCTGTATTCTGTGCCGTAGCTGTGATACTTTTCTCCGCCATGCTCTACAATATAGGAAATATTGCTGTAGGTCTCTACATTTTGCAGCAAAGTAGGTGCTTGGTGCAACCCTACACGTGTAAGAAAGGGCGGCTTTTTACGCGGCCTGCCGGATTTTCCTTCTATAGATTCAAGCAAAGCGGTATTTTCTCCGCACACATAAGCACCTGCACCCCAGACCACTTGAATGTGAAAACTAAAATCAGAGCCCAAAATGTTTTTTCCCAGGTAATTTGCCTCTTCTGCATTCTTTATGGCATCATTGATTGTATCTTTTAAATCCAGGTATTCCCCTCTGACATATATGTATCCTTCTTTAATATTAAAAACATACGCCGCAATGGTCATTCCTTCAATCAAGCGCAAAGGATCCTGGCTAAGTATGAGCCTGTCTTTATAAGTGCCGGGTTCTCCTTCATCACCATTACATACAACATATTCCGGTCTCCTTGGATTTGCATAAGCCTGCTCCCATTTTTTCCCCGTAGGGTATCCGGCTCCGCCTCTCCCCATAAGATTTGACTTTTTAACTTCTTCAATTATTTCCTGGGGATCCATTTTCATAGCCTTTCTTAAGCCTGTATATCCTCCTGCTTTTACATAATCCTCTACTGAACCCGGGACTATTTTGCCGCAGTTCTTTGAAATAAGTTTTACTATCTTTGCCATGGCCTATTTCCTCCGATACATATCGATAATTTCATTAATTTTTTCCATCGTCAGGTTCCCATATATTTTCTCATTAATTTTTACGGCCGGGCTGACATCACAGCCTCCAAAGCAGCTTGAATACTGCAGAGTAAATATATTATCCGATGTGGTTTCTCCCATTTTAATATTCAAAGCCTCTTCAAACATTTTTGACACATTCTTGGAACCCGTTACATGGCATGGTGCACTTTTACAAACTTCAATAATATATTTGCCTTTTGGTTCTCTGTTAAACATTGAATAAAAAGTAGCGACTTCAAATACCTTGCTTATGGGCATATCAAGAATCCTTGATACTTCTTTGATGCAGTCTTCGGATAAATAGTTCTGTCCCGATTCCTTCTGCAAATCCAAAAGAATCTGTATCAGTCTCTCCTGTGATCCGTTATACTTTTCAATTATGCTGTTTACTTTGGTTACCAGATGTGTCCCGTTCATCTTCTATTCCTCCCATCTTCGTTATTCTATGTGAACATTATAACGCAATGTTTTCTTTTATTGAACTTAAATTTGCACATCTTATTCAATCCTTATTCCGCAATACTCTTCATGTTTTTGCCCCAATTGGCCAGTGCCTTAAGAGCGGGGATAAGCTCTTCCCCGTTATCTGTCAGTGAATACTTAACTCTCGGCGGTACTTCCATAAACTGCTTTCTGTTGATAATACCGTTCAATTCCAGTTCCTTTAATGATTGAGTCAACATCATATTGGTAATTCCGTCAATACTTCTTTTTAATTCATTATACCTCATTGTTCCATTTTTACTTAGCACCCAAATAATAGGCAGTCTCCACTTTCCACCTATAAAATTTAAAGCAAATGTCAAGGGGCAGTTGTCAAATTTACTTTTATATAACCCTTGGTTATTCACAATACCACTCCTATACTCAGTTTTTTCTTTCTTAGGCAGAAAATACTGCATACTTGTTATAGTAATAGCAACTGATATAATGATACCAAAGCTTATTGAACAATAAAATAGGTATTTTGTTTTTTAGGAGGAAAGTTAACATGAATATCCGTTATGAAGTTGTTTCTGAAGATAATATTATTTGCATTAAGGATTTATGCAATGATTTAATGGCTTATCAAAAATCCAAAGCATATATACATCCTGAGTGGTTTGACAACATGTCTTATGAAACCAGAGTGCTTCCATCTGTCAAGGGTGCCAAGGCCAACTATATAATTGTGGCAAAAGATGAAAATGAAATTGTAGGTTATGCATATAGCAATATTTCATCAAAATATACATATTCAGGTGGATTCGCAACTCTTGAGCCTGTAGATTTCTTTGACTTTGATTCTGTTAAAACCGATGATGTCGGCTGCCTTTCTCAGTTTTTTATAAAGGAAAATTATCGTAATATGGGGTCCATGAATTGGTTAAGCACCTTTAAGCCAATAAGTGATTTGTTTATCTTTGTATCAAACGGAAACGACAATGCATTAAAATTCTATATACATAAAGGTTTTAAGATTAGCCATCAAATACTTGATGGGTTTATAACAGTGTTGAGGAATAATTAACCATTGTAAAAATATTTATGCATTAGTATTGTAATATTATGCATCATTTGTTATGATAAGCATTATATATAATACTAAGGCAGGTGTTTGTGTTGACTATTCGCAAGGCGATATTGCCCCAAGTTGAAGAAATGTATGAATTAGTGAATTATTATGCAGAAAAAGGCCTGATGCTTCCCCGCTCCCGCAGTGCCTTATGTGAAAACATCCGTGATTTTGTCGTTATTGAAATAGACGGTCAAATCGCAGGGATTGGAGCACTTCATGTGCTTTGGAACGACCTGGCGGAGCTGCGGACCCTGGCAGTCAGGAGCGGTATGGAAAGACAGGGAATAGGCAGACGGATAGTTGAATTTATATTAAAAGAAACAAAGGAGCTGGGGCTTCAAAAGGTTTTTACTCTGACTTATCAGCCCGGATTTTTTGAGAAAATGGGCTTTAAGGTTATAGATAAGGAAACGATGCCTCATAAGGTCTGGACAGATTGCATCAATTGCCCCCAAGTTTCCTAACTGCAATGAAATCTGCCTGGAAATAAATATTTCGTAACCCCAAACCGATACGGAAAAAGGAAGAGAGGTCTTGCCCCGAGACGGATGGCACCTCTCTTTCACGTTTTTTATTTCAAATAACACTTTTCGTACCAATTATGAGCATATTCAACCTATCCTTGCAGTCAGCCGGCTAATAAAATATGAATTGACGCTACAGTATACATTGACCATGGTAAACAAGACAGCGGCTTATTAACCTGGAAATATGCCGTAGTGCGTGAATATTAAAACAAAAAATATTATAGGAGGAAGATCAGTGAAAAGGAAACTTATGGCTTTTTTAATCACCGTGGTAATAATTGTTACCATGGTGGGGAATTTATCGGTATTTGCGGCCAATCTGCCGACTGGCGGCAACTTTGATCAAACCCCGCAAAACCTGATAGTAGAGCTCAAGGAATGGGAGGATGGAAGACCCTATTTTGCGCTTAAGTGGACTAA
>JAAYQK010000092.1 GCA_012519325.1 Gracilibacteraceae bacterium
CGCACATAAACCCAACCTCCTGTTGGTATGTGCTGGATTTACCTCACGTAAATCCCACGGATTTTACTGCGCATCTTCTCTCGATTCTGTTGCCCAAAGCCAATAAGTGCTCGCTGTTATACAAGGCTAGTGCCTTTTATGAATTATGCTACATAAGAGAATTATGTCGCATTATTCTTCTGTTGTGCAAACTTTTATAAATTGATATTCATTGCCTTTCCACTGCAAAAACTTCATGAAGTCGTCAAAAAGCAGTGAAACAGTAGCTGTATTTACATTGGGATGGAAGCATATATGTATTGTATTCTTAAGGTCTTCATCCACAAGAACTGTTACCTTTTTTTCCTCATCATTCAGAAGGCCGAAGGGTGTGACTGCACCGGGAGTCAGCCCAAGGTGCTTCATCAGCCTTTCTTCCGAAGCAAAGCCTAAGCGGGAACTGCCAATCTGTTTTGCAATGTTCTTAAGGTCTGCTTTCTTTTCATGGGAGACTAAAATAAGGTAATGCTTATCTCCTTTGTCATTTCTGACGAAAAGATTCTTGCAGTGCTTACCTTCCGTTTCCATATTTAACTCACCAAATTGTTGAATTGTATATACCGGTATGTGTTCGTACCGTTTATACGGGATTTTCAATTGGTTCAGCACTTCGTATACTTTTTTTTCATTTTCAGTCATTCTGGTTGTATGCCTCCTTAACTACGGTATATAATCATCCTACCACAAAAATAACTGTGATGCCAGGCATCACAGTTAGTATTCGGTATAAACACTGGAATAGCCGTATATAAGATGATAATGGCCGCTGTCCAAAGTTGTTACACACTGAAAGAAATGCACATGTCCGCCATTTACCTGAAAATCCGGACTGGTTAATACCGAATAATAGTGAATATGCCCATTTTCCTCAGTTGTATAACCAGACATGTAGTGGACATGACCCTTAAAGTCAGGATTCTTGGTGGTAACCCCGGAGTAATTATGAAAATGTGAGGCCGTCTTACCGGTTTTATCTTCAAAGTTGTGTCTGTGCAGCTCGTCATACATATTGCATACCCCCTGCTATAAATTTATGCACTCATATGGTCTTTTGACATCGAAATCTAAACATTTGAATTATCACAACCATTGATGTATCATAATGAATAATAATAAGGCAAGAAGATTTTTCTACTGATACGATATAAATATTAAAGATGGTGGGTAAGGGTATGAAAAGCAGAATACTGGTTGTTGATGATGACTGCAATATAGCGGATCTTATAAGGTTATACCTGGAAAAGGAAATGTATCAGGTGGAGACGGCATATTCCGGCAGGGCAGCTCTTGAAGCATTCCGTTCATGGACTCCGGATCTTGTCATTCTTGACATTATGCTGCCCGAAATGGATGGTTATGAGGTGTGCAAGCAAATCAGGAAAATAAGCAGTATTCCCATTATTATGCTTACCGCAAGGGGGGAAACCTTTGACAAGGTACTGGGCCTGGAACTGGGAGCGGATGATTATCTTGTAAAGCCTTTTGAACCGAAAGAGCTTATTGCAAGGGTGAAAGCAGTGCTAAGAAGGACCACGGGCTCTGATACATCAGTTGAAGAAGTCGTATATCCTCAGCTGGTAATAAATAAAAGCGATTACAGCATAACATTCCAGGGAAGGAAGACGGATATACCTCCGAAGGAGCTTGAACTGTTCTATTTTCTTGCAAGCCATCCAAATCAGGTTTTTACAAGGGAGCAGCTTCTGGAGAAACTGTGGGGATACGATTTCATGGGTGACACCAGGACTGTGGATGTACATGTGAAAAGGCTCAGAGAAAAGTTCAGCGATGAAGCGGGCAGATGGGAAATAAAGACTGTCTGGGGCGTAGGCTATAAATTCGAGGTGAGATGATGAAGAACAGCATACGAAAGAGGTTGTTCATAACTTATGGCGTAGCTATAGTATTCGGCTTTGCTGTACTAGCCTTGTCACTCCTGAGGATATTTGACCAGTATTTCATTGAAAACAGGAAAGAGCTTCTGTATGAGCAGGGAAGGAAGGTGGCCAAAGAAGCGGCAACTGTGCTATATCTCGGAAGTCCGGACTCAAGAAGCCTGATTAAAGATTTGCAGGTTCTGGACAGATTTCTGAATGCTCATATTTGGGTTGTAAACAGCGATGGAATAATAGTTGCCGTTTCAGGAACCAATGAAGAAAGGCTTCTGGGCAGGCAGGTCCGTGAAGAAAAGCTCAGAAACCTTGCAAAAGGAGAAAGTATTGAGGAGAGAGGCAATTTCGACGGGATGCTGGATGAATCCTCATTGACCGTGGGTTACCCTGTATTTGTAAACAACAGATTTTCCGGAGGGGTGCTGGTTCATGCATCGTTGTATGAAATTCAGGAAAACTTTAAGGGAATCTATAGGCTGACCTTATGGGCTATTTTGATTTCCGTAGCTATTGCTTATGGTATTCTTTACATACAAATCAGAAGAATTTCAAATCCGTTGAAGGAAATAAGCGGGGCTGCAAAGGTTATTGCCGGAGGGGAGTTCCATAAACGTTTAAGCATAAATACCGGGGATGAGATAGAGGAATTGGGCAAAAGCTTCAATAACATGGCAGAGTCCTTGGAAAAAATAGAAGAAAACAGGCGGAACCTTATAGCCAATATATCTCATGACCTGCGTTCACCTATGACATCAATAAGAGGTTTTATTGAAGGAATATTAGACGGCACCATACCTGAGGATAAAAGAGAGCACTATCTGAACATAGTCCTGGATGAAAGCAACAGATTGATAAAGATAACTAACGATCTTTTAGAGCTTGGCAGTATGCAGCAAGGAAGCCTTGACATCAAGAAGGAGGTCTTTGAACTTAATGAAACAATAAGAAGAAAGCTTGTTGCATATGAAAAAGGTATAAGTTCGAAAAGACTTGATGTAGTTTTCAGTATGTTTGAAGAAAAAACCTTCGTATTATCTGACCAGGTGCTGATTGAAAGGGTACTTTCAAATCTTATGGACAATGCAGTCAAATTCACACCCGAAAGGGGAAGCATTGAGATAAGGACATCGGCGAAGGAAGGTGTAATAATAGTGGAGATTACCAATACCGGAGAACCAATAAGCTCTGAGGAGCTTAACAGGGTATGGGAAAGGTTCCACAAGAGGGATGCTTCAAGAGGTATTTACAAAGGCGGTTATGGACTGGGACTTGCTATTGTTAGGGAAATAATCAGCCAGCTGGATGAGAGAATATGGGTTTCCAGCGGTGAAGATTATGTGAAATTTACATTTACTATTGGAAAAGCATAAAGTTTACAATTTGTTCATATTTTATTCAAAACTTTGGATTATATTAATAGTATAGATTAAGTAAAGTTGTTTAGGAGATTTGTTAGGAGGAATAAAACATGGATGATATGAACAATACCTTTTACAGGGAAGTTATTGAAAAAAAGCCGGAAAAAAACTCCAGAAAATTCATAGCTTTGGTACTTGCAGCAGGGCTTGGAATCGGTACTATTTTCGGATTCGGGATAGACAATTTCCTGCCTAACCCCAGGAATGATGCAAATGAAGTATATGCAGCTACCGTAGACAATACCAAAATTGTTTACAGTGGAACGGTATCACCAGTAGTGCCCATTGCTGAGAAGGTTTCGCCATCGATAGTTGCAATCAGTTTGAAGACGAGAACCAGGGACTTTTTCGGAAGAATTTATGAGGGCCAGGGAACAGGATCCGGAATCATAATCGACAAGCAGGGGCATATAGTAACCAATAACCATGTAGTTGAAAATGCTGATGATATAATCGTAGTGTTTAATGACGGAAGGGAGGCTAAGGCAACTCTGGTTGGAAGGGACCCCCAGACAGACCTTGCGGTAATCAAGGTTGAACCAACCAGTCTTACGGTTGCGGAGCTCGGAGACTCTTCAACCCTTAAGGTAGGAGAACTGGCAGTTGCCATAGGAAGTCCGATGGGTACCGAGTATGCCGGTTCAGTCACAGCAGGAATAATAAGCGGGCTCAACAGAACGGTGAGCATAGGAGACGATTCCATAAAGCTTATTCAGACTGATGCCGCAATAAATCCGGGAAACAGCGGAGGGGCATTGGTAAATAGCGAAGGAAAGGTCATAGGGATTAATACAGTAAAGTTTGCAGAAACAAGAGTTGAAGGCATGGGTTTCGCCATACCGATAAATGAGGCAAAGCCAATTATTCAGGAGTTGATTAATAATAAAAAGGTATTGAGACCGTTTCTCGGAATACAGGGAATAACCATAAGCAAGGAAGATGCTGAAGAGTACAAGCTGCCTCAGGGCGTCGGAGTAAGAGCTGTGGTACCGGGCAGCGGTGCAGAAGCAGCCGGAATCAGAAGGGGCGATATAATAACCAAAATAGATAATAAGAAGGTACTTACAATTGAAGATCTGATAGCTGAAATAAGGAAGCACAAGGTAGGAGACATCGTAAAGGTAGAAGTATATAATCAGAGTAATGAGTACAAGACACTTAATGTTAGGCTGACTGCCAGCAACGACTAGAATAGTTAAGCAAATAAGAGACAGGAGACTGTCTCTTATTTATTTTGAAGCTATATTTCATGCCGGGGCTTGCAGCGGTTTGTGCCCCAGACTCCAAGGATAATAATGACACTTCCTGCAAATTGATACCAATGAAAGGTCTCGTGCCTGATAAAAACGCCGGCAAATATTGATACTACAGTGGTAAGATTAGAGAATACCGAAGAGTTTGAAGCCGGTATCTTCGAAAGCATGTAGTTCATCATAAAAAAAGCGCACACGGAAGAGAGAATGCCCAGATAGAGAATGGGAATCAACGTGCTTGCCGAGCTTAAGTAAGAAATATAATCATCAAGATTGCCGTTAATTATTCCTGTTACCGCTGATACAATACTGAACACTACTGCCCCAGTCCACATCATTGCAAAGGTAATTTCAACAGGAGTAAAGTTCTCAGAAAGCTTTCGTGAAAGAATATTATATATCCCGGCGGCCAGTACCGCTCCGAAGAGAGAGAGTATTCCGGCAAAATGACCTGTGCTGTTTTCGCTGCCGGACATCAAAACAATAAATATCACACCCAGGACGGAAGAAACTATAAAAAACAGCTGGGATTTGCTCGGCCTTTCCTTGAGGAATACTGCAGCAAAAATTGTTACAACTACGGGTATTAAAGCAATCATTATTCCTGCTTCTGATGAGGATGTAAGCCTCACACCGGTTGTTTCAAAAATAAAATATGCAATCGGCTGGAATAGAGATAACAGCATAAGCTCCTTAAGGGGCTTGTTTTTAAAGTTTATCTTAATGGCACCTGACAGCCAAAGAAAGGTCAGCAGTAACGCAGCCAAAGAGAAACGGGATGAAAGAAGAAGAGCTGTAGGCAGAGTTTCCAGGGCCTGCTTTGTAAACATAAAGGACAACCCAAAAATCAATGCTACTGCAAGCCCTGCCAAATAAGGTAAATAGACTTTATATTTTCTCACGCTATCACATCCTATACATTTTTGAACAGACATTTGATGAATATATTTAGAATACAGTTATTCTATCAGAAATGAAAGGGATTTGTCCATTTAAAGTATAATAATCATCAGTTTACTACAATTATAGATTTTACGGGAGGATTTTGAAATTATTGGTAGAATATAAGAATTAATGATTTCCGGTGGGGTATTGTGGGGGTGATATGCTGTGGGACTTTGGGGTAAGGATATTGCAAGGACAAGATACGTAGGAAATGTTTATACGAACCAGCTAAGCAGCATAAAAAAAGAAAATGAAGCCTTGCAAAGAATAGCATCCAGGTGCGAAAACTGCAGTAATAATGATTATTACAGTATTTATGAAACCTTCAGGCTTTTCAGAGTTCTTAACATACCCCTGGTGCAGTGTGACACTGTTTATTATTTCAGCTGCCCTGAATGCAATTTTGGATTCAAGCTTGAGGTGGATGAGTATAAATTTCTTGAGCGTATAGCATTAATTAATTCAAAGTATTTGGAAGGTTCAATAACAAAATCCGAATTCGAGATCAGTTTAAAAAGTGTTCGGAAATAGAGCTTATATTTATAGTATATCAGACATATGATTGTAAAATAATTCAATAAAAGCCTTTTTTCATGCATTGACATAGAATATTCAAAAGTTTATAATTAAATAGCTTATTAAATCAAATAATCAAACATAAAAAGCCAATAATTTTGGCCGTGCTAGACGGGGAGATTGCGGTGCCCTGTAACCTGCAATCCGCAACAGCAGGGTTGAATTCCTTTGCCGAGGCGTTTGCCTGTAAGGACTGCCCCAGGTAAGTGGTGTTGATGATTGGGTCCTGCGCAATGGAAATTCATGAACCCCGTCAGGTCCGGAAGGAAGCAGCGGTAAGTGAACCCTTTCATGTGCCGCAGGGCTACCTGGTTGGAGCTAACTGCCCGGGTAACGCTTGTAGGTGCACGTCGAAGGAAGGTGCACGGCCATAATTCTAAAAAACTTGTGTAAGCAAGTTTTTTGTTTTGCAATGGAAAAGAACTAAGACTATTTGCCTATAATATATATCTGCAATATAGGACTTATGGCTTATTTTAACAGTAATAATTTAATAATAATTCATTTGCAGGTGTAATAAATTTGAAATAATGCCGAATCATGTATAAAGGGGGGATATATTGTTTGAATAAGATAAACTTCAAGGTTAGAACATTATTGTATTTTTTGTTAGTATCTATAATCCCCTTTGCGGTATCATGGGCACTTATTTATAAATCATACGATAAAGCAATACATCAGGATTTTAAGAATTACAACCATATGTATATAGAAAATCAATTCAGCAAAATTGAACAGCAGCTTAATCAGCATGAAATAGGACTAAAATCCGTTGCTCAGGCGTTTAGCTTTTTGGACATTCAGAAGACCGATCTTAATGCTTTTCTTAGGGATCAGAACAGCGTAAACTTATATTTCAGAAATCTGTGCATTATAATGCCTGACAATTCTATATACACAGGTAATCCGGGTTATATAAAACCTGGAATTAACTATACTAAGCTGGATAGTTATATCAAAGCGAAAAAAGCTCAGAAGCTGGTATGGCTTGAACCGTATAAAGAACCTTTAAGCGGGGTTAAATGCGTAGGGATGTCCATACCTCTCCAAAATAATGACAACAAACCTTCCGGGGTGCTGGTCGGAAATATTTCTATGTGGGTTTTCGAAAATATGTTGGAAAACGCAAAATATTTGCCATATGCAGAGGTATTTTTTATCAATCCTTCAGGTTATATAGAATTTCACAGCGATAATAAGTACAGCGAAACTGACAATATAGCGGACGAAAAATCTATACTTTATCCTGCAGCGGAAACAATACTCAAATCTGATGAGGGTTATAGTGAATTCTATTATTTCGGCAGAAACTGGGCTTGCAGTTTTTCAACAATCAATTCAAACGGATGGAAGGTGTTGTCACTCATAGATACTCAAAAGCTTCAGGGTACTTTTAAGGTTATGAATCAAAATACTAGTAGTTTTATTGTGTCTTCGGGAGTACTTTGTATCCTTATCGGATTAGCGGCTTCGTTTTTTCTGTCCAATTCAATCACAACTCCACTCACAAAATTGAGAGAGGGGGTCAAAGCAATTAC
>JAAYQK010000093.1 GCA_012519325.1 Gracilibacteraceae bacterium
CTTTTCTTTTTTATCCACATGAATACCTCCAACTTGTAAGTTTTTTATTTATCTCCAGCTATGACATTTTTCGATATTATATACCTCATCATTATCTTTTTCGATATTTTCTCGAGTCTTATTTAACATTAATGATTAAGCCAAAAAAGCAGCCAATCCTTCCCGATAATTTGGGAAGGATTGGCTTAATTACTGCGGATTATACAAGCCCATACTCTCCATATACTTGAAAACACTTTCTCCATGCTGCTGCTCTTCCTTCTGTATATGGTTCAGTGTCTGCCGGATGTTCGGATCTCTAAATTCGAATATAGCCGTATCATATGCTCCAGAAACAAATTTCTCAGTCATTAGAATATCGTTGCACAGCTCTCCGTCACTCTTGCTGCCGGTTCCCGGCTTTATCGACTGCTGCCCCTGTGCGCCCTGCTGGCCTTGCTGCTGGTTCTGGCTCATACTCGGCATCTGTCCGTTTAACAGTTGGTTGATGGTATCAAGATGCTGCTGCTCATGTTTTGCATGAGAACTGAAAAGCTGCTTTAGCTGAGGATCCTGGGCTTTATTGGCATAATCATTGTATTTTTTTATGCATACCTCTTCATGGGTTTTCTGATCCTGCAGCAGCCCTTTTTCCTTTTGTGTCAAATTGTTCATATAATCACCTCTTACTTTAGTATTTTGTTTAAGCAGCAAAATATACATCAGGTGATTATACTATCTGTTTTTATTCTTTGTATAAAGATAGTTCAAATACACAGCGTGCTCATTTTCATCGGTAAGCGCTTCAAAAAATACATCTCTGACAATTGGATTGCTGCTGGCAAGATATATGTCTCTGTAGAATTCGCAAGCCTCCAATTCTTTCTGTATGGCATGTTCAATACCATCAATATAGCTTTCCAATTCCGGCGTATTCACACTGCCTATCTCCGGTTCTTTTCCCGTTGTCATCTCAAACAGCATTCTGAACTTTGAAAGATGCTTTGTTTCATCTTCGTAAAAATGCTCGATTATATCAGCTTCCTTTTCATCAGGTGCCATACCTATAAGCTTCTTATAATACTTTCTGGCTGACCCTTTATCCTTCATGGCCTTTATCAACTGTGCAGGAGTTACATTATAGGCTATATAACCATACATGGCAACACTTCCTTAATTTAAATGTAATACAGTACATTTTATGCCCCTCCTGCCGGTTTCTTTACTATAACTTCATAATCAACATAGGAATCATCAAAAGCAGTTACCCTATAAACTACTTTTCTCCTGAAATCATTAACCGTTATACCGCTGTACTGCTGCACTTCGCCAACATAAACCGATTTTCCCCTATAAGTAAAGAATGCTGTCAGCTTTTTTAAAACGGTCCACCTGGGTACCTCTGCATAAACAGTATGATTGGCTTCGTCGATTACTGCATTTATCACAGTTCCATTCAAATTGAAACCGAAGGACGTTAATTTCTTTTCATGAATAGCTTCAGAAGTAACCGTTACGGTATAATTCTGTGTCGAGCCGTCCTGTGCCACAACGGTATACATTACAGGATTTGTAAAATCCCTTATGGATACTCCGCTTTTCTGCTCATCGCTTCCAATAAAGACTTTACTGTTATCCGAGCTGATAAATACTGCCACAACCTCATTCAGTGCAGTTCCATAGGGCACTGTCACGCTTATTTTCTTCTCAGCCTCGTTGATAATTCCTGCTGCCTGTGGAACAGCAAATCCGAATTCCTTCATAAGCTTTTCACTACTGGGAGCAGCAGTGACTATCACAGTATATTCCCGGGTAGTGCCGTCCTGCGCTGTTACAATGTATTTTACAGGGCTCGTAAAATCTTGTTCAGTTTCTCCGCTAATCTGCACCACTCCATTGACATTGACAACGGCTTCAGGAGAGACTCTGAAGGATGCAACAAGCTTAGTCCTGTCAGTCCCATAGGGTACTGCCAATTCTATGATCTTTTGTTCATGGCCTACTTCTGCCTTTATGACAGGATCCAGATACCTGAATGCAAATACTGTCATAAGATTTTCTGAGCTTGGAGCTCTTTTTACGATTACCGTATATTCCCTGCTGGTCCCATCCTTAGCTGTTACTATATATTCTACCGGTTCACTGAAATCAGGAGCTTTACCCGACTTTACAGATATTTCGGTATTGTCCGGTATGGTTATGACAGGCACCAGCTTACTAAAATCTGTCCTGTACGGTACTGTAACAGTTATAATCCTGTTTTCCTCATCAATCTCTCCAATGGCGGACTCCGGCCTTTCGAACCTGAATTCTTTAATACACTTATCAATCTCCTTTGCAGCCGTTACCACCACCGTATAGTTCTGTGCGGAACCGTCCTGGGCAATTACTGTATAGACAACCTCCCTGGAAAAGTCATTAGTGGTTTCTCCGCTTATCTGCTCCTTCCCTCCCACCATTACTACGGCATACTCCGAGCACTTGAAGCTTGCGGTTAAACGGCTCACATCCGTTCCATAGGGTACAGTCAGACTGATTATCCTGTCAACCTCATTAATCTCTCCGATACCCCCCGCAAGATTCTTGAAGCTGAAGCTTGTAATCTCCTTGGAAGAAGATTTATACGGCAATGCCGGCTCAGAAGCAGATTTGCCGGCCCAACCGCTGAACTTGTATGAAATTCCGTCAACTGTGATTCTGTATCCGACATTTTTAAGCAGTGTCTCTTTTGACACGACTTTATACACGTTGCTGCTGATTCTGGATGCGCTTTCTATAAGGTTTTCTCCGATTGCATTTCCGTTACTGTCAAGCTTATACAGGCTGTTTACCTTGGATATCCTGCTGCTCTTAATCACCCTGAAGGTCTTTGAATCCAGCCGCTCAACCTCCTGTATAAAATCGCTGCTCATAACGCTGGAGCCTTCAAAATCTATCTCAAGATCGTCTATATCCAGCTTATTTCCCGCAATATCCACCGCAGCTGACTTAGGCTCAAGGATATAATAGTATTCATCACTCAGCTTATCTACGGTGTATATGTTCACCCTGGTATTATCTTCAGGATCAACTTCAACATAATCAATGCCTATTGTCCTAAGCTTGCCGTTATCATCTTCATAGGTAATCTTATAGCTCCCCGGCTCCCTGATGGCTTCGCTGAACTCTATCTGAACCTTTTTGCAGTTAATAGCTTCAACATATTCAATATCAGGCTCCTCATCATCCTCCATATATGATTCAAGAATGGTTATGCCTCCATATGCTTCCAAACCCGCATAGTCTTTTACCATTTTAGCAAAATTAAATCTGAATTCTTTGTCAGGAGGAATATTTCTGTTTTTTGCTATATAATCCACAGTACAATAAGCTTCATCCTCATCCTCATCATCGGGATTCAGCACTGCTTTCCATTCTATATTAACTCCCCCGGGATTATTGATTCCTGATACTCCATTCCCTTTAAGCAATACCGGCTCTGAGAAAACCACCCGGAAGCTTCTCGCATCCATTTGATCCCAGTCATCTACCTCCGGCGGTTCATTCTCATCATCAGTTCCGTAAAAATCCAATCCGTACTCAAGCACGTATTTATTTCCTCTCATGTCCTGTATTCCTGTAAGCTCGGTTACCTCGTATTCTTTGTCATCATGCAAAGATTCTGATGCTATCATCACAACTGCCGTTCTTTCTTCAAGAACACTTCCCGATTGTTTGAAATTAATACCTGATGCCTTCATCGCGGCATTTTCCGCAAATACTTCCTCGTCAAAATGTATCCAGACCTCTTTTTTGTTTACAGCTTCTATATAATCCACTTCCGGAGGATCGTCGTCGTACAGGCTGCCGCTGTAATGTACATTTACACTTACATTTGATATTGCATTGCCCGTTAAATCCTTTATGTTGTTTACCAATACGGTATGATTCCTGTTTGAGGACAGAGAACTGACCGTAAGTCTGACCGTTTTTTCATCTTCCAGCAGTACTGCCTTCGTAACAAGAGCAAGCCCGTCTATCCTGTAGTTAATTATGTTCTCCGCTGATTCCTCATCCAATGTGTTGTCGAAGTATAACTCCAGAGTTCTGCTGTCTATGCATCGAACATAGGTTATATAGGGCGGAGTCCTGTCTTCGCCTATTCCTTTGAACCTGTATGCTTTATTACTGCTTGAAGACTTCATCTCATTCCCGAATTCATCGCATATACCGCTGATTCTCAGAGTATATCTCTCGGATTTATCCATTTCTTCCGTGATCAGCAGCACTGTCCTTCCTGCCGTTGAATACAAATCATCGGGATCTTTTATTCTTGCATCGAGAATCTCGAGGTTCTCATCTATCTCATAGCAATCAATATCACAGGCGGATTCTACATCCAATGCATTGGAATCCGAAAACACAACCTCTACCATTGTATTTGTGATTGCTTTTGGATCTCTGGCAATGGAAGGCCCGGTTCTGTCTTCAGCCTTTCCTATGAATTCCTTTTTTATCGCCTTTGTTATACTGTTTCCGGATACTGAGCCATCCTTAATATCTTCTACTATCAGGGTATATTTCTCACCTGCATCCTGACTTTCAGTCACAAGATACACGGAATCCCACAAACCGTCATCATCCCTGTCCTTAACCTCAGCCGATTCTACATCCAGGCTTCCGCCTTTATATGTTATTCTATAGTTTCTTTCATCCTGGGCGGTAGATTTATCCAATCCATTGCTGTCGGAAAACTCAAGAAGCAGCCTGACATTGTTCAGGACAGTCAGTTTGCTCAGCTTAGGTGCGCTTGTATCTTTTTTCCCGGAAAACTTTTTAGTAATTGACTTGGTTACAACTCCGTCTCCATTCTTTATGCCGCGGATTTTCAACTCATAGGAACGTCTCGAATCAATTCCTCTGGTAGTAAGCCTTACCTTGGTATTTGTGCTGTCCAGTTCCGCCGACCTTACACTTGCCCCTGAAATTGTATAAGTATCCGTATCCTGTGCTGTCTCATTATCCAGTATCCTGTCAAAGGTTAGCTCTACAAGATCTGTATCCTTGCACTCCACCTTTATGAGTTTAGGAGCTGTTTTATCCTTTTTCAATCCTCTAAAGTTATAGTTTTTATCATTGAATTCCAATGTATATGCATAGTTCTCCTTCATTGCAGAGGTGTCAATAATTATGGAATACTCATTCTTCATGCTTACTTTTTTTATGTCAAGGTGATCAATTTCATACAGTTCTTCATCCTCCGCATCTGTACCATCAATGGACTCCTTAAAAACAACCTCCACCTTACTGTTTGAAATAGCCCTTACGTCTTTTACTTCTGCATCCAGTTTCCCGGAATACAAGCCAAGAGAAATTGCATCCCTCTTATTCACATCCCCTATGTCCACCAGGTGCTCTATCAGCTTCTTTCGGGAACCCTTCATCTTTGTATTTAGAGCCTCTACTGTAGCAATGGCAAGGCTTCTTACCGTAAAATTTTTGACATCCGCTACTTTATCCAGACCCTTTTCTTCAGCAAATTCAAGCACTGACTCCCAGTCAAAATCTCCCCTGCCGTCAATTTTCTGTTTATAACCCAAACTTTCCAAAAGCACCTTGTAATATGCTCTTGAGTCAATAAGGCTGTAGGGCATGAAATTTACACCGTCGCCAATCCACCCCAGTTCCGGATGCTCCTTCAGATAACTCAGCACATTCCTGCCTTCTTCCCAGGCAATAACACCGGCATCCTTGAAATTTTTTCCTCCGTAATAGTCTAATGCATCCTGCTCCAGGCCCTTAAGCCTCAGAAACATTATTGCCGCCTGCAGCCTGCTGGGGCGTGTATCAAGATATTCATCGTCCACAATTCCGGTATGACCCTTTAGTATCCCCAAATCTCTGCATACACGCGCTTCATAGCCGATATCGTCATCGGCAAAAACCTGAGCTGGCAGTATTGCACTTATAACCAGTGCAAGAATTGTAAGAACAGTTACAAATTTACCTACCATCAAACGTACCTCCTCATAATATAAGTGCTTATTAAATTACTAATAATGCACTTTTTGATGTTAAACGGCTAATGTACTCTTCTAATAATTAGATATGACTGAATTCCTGGAAACTGTACTGCTTTGATGATTTGTAACATACTCTTAATAGCTCTGTAATAATAGACAGTACCGCCTTTATCCTTTATATTCTATAGTACAATCCATTTTCTTTCAATAAATATAGTTCGTCCCATTTCTTCCAATTATTTATTTTAGAGTCGCTTGCCGTATAATCCTGTTGCAATTACTGATTATCTGATGTAAAATTCAATTACAGATAAAAATTATGGTAGAGTAGGCATACATGCGTGAAGTGCTGGTTGTACGGGAAGTTGACGCCAGACGAAAAGCCCGTCAGGGCTTGCGGTATGTATGCTGCATTCCGCTGCCACTTAAGAGCCATCCCTCTTTAAGTGGTCTATTTGCCATTTAAAGAGAGGAGGTGACCGTATGAGTAAGACAAAGACAATTGCTTTTGTTGGATTACTAGTGTCAATGGAAATAATATTCACACGTTTTCTATCCTTTCAGACCCCGATAGTAAGGATAGGCTTTGGATTCATACCTATTGCGTTTTCGGGCATTCTGTTCGGCCCCGTTATTGGGGGACTGGCCGCTGTAATTGCTGATGCCTTAGGCATGATGATTTTTCCGAGGGGAGCATACTTCCCGGGGTTTACACTAAGTGCATTTCTGACCGGCGCTGTATACGGACTGTTTCTTCACAGAAAACCGGTTACAATTGCCAATATAACAAAAGCTGTTTTACTTATCACAATTTTTGTTGATCTCGGACTGAATTCAATTTGGGTATATATGACTACAGGAAACGCAGCAGCTGCATTCCTTATACCGAGAATCACAAAAAGTGCCATTATGCTTCCGGTTCAAATACTCACAATAAACATACTTTGGAGATATATCGGAAGCCATATCAATAAGTCAAATTATGCAAAGGAGCATTAATAAAAGGCTTGGAGTCAAATGACTCCAAGCCTTTTATCACATCTTAAGAATAATACGTCCAAGATATATTTATACCTTCAAATGAATATATTGTATAACAAGATTTCAAAGAGGTGAGCGTAATGTTTTGTCAACATTTGCATCATTGCCCGGCCCGCACCGAGAACAACTGTTATCTTGTGCAGGAAGGTGATACACTCTATTCGATATCAAGGTTTTACAATATTTCTATGGATAACCTGATAGAAGCCAATCCTGGCCTGGACCCCGACCATATACCTACCGGGCTGTTAATGAGCCTTCCTCTGGCGGCTCAGTCCATAGACTGTCCCCTGGGGGCTACCACTTACACAGTGCGGAAAAACGATACCTTTTATTCTATTGCAAAAAAATTTAGAATACGTTTATCCGAATTACTCAAAGCAAACCCCGGTATTAACCCTGATGCACTGCTGATTGGCCAAACCATATGTCTGCCAATGATATCCTCAAGCTATTCCAATGAGACTTATAGGGTTAAATTCAGGTATCCCTGCCTCTGGAGCAGATTTGACAGCAAACGTTATGAGGGAATAGACGGATTCTTTCAAATATCCGCCATTTCCGATGATACAGCCCTGGAAGAGATATGTAAAAAAGA
>JAAYQK010000094.1 GCA_012519325.1 Gracilibacteraceae bacterium
ATAATGGCAAGTCCCCTTATAACAACAATTGTTGATGCGTTTACATTATTCATATACTTCACAGTGGCTTCGTGGTTATTGGGAATATAAAAAATTGCGGATAGTGTATTTTACCTTAGAAACAGAAGTCTTTTGAATAGATATTTTGTGAGATACATCAAAAACTGTGATATTGGGTATTGCTGAAGAGTTTACTGACTTTACGACTGTTTCTTCTGCAGAATATTAGAATATTAAAATAAAAAGTCTATAATTTCTGTGATTATAGACTTTTAACTTTCAATAATGGTCTGGGTGAGAGGATTTGAACCTCCGGCCTCTTGAACCCCATTCAAGCGCGCTACCAAACTGCGCCACACCCAGCTATAAAAACTCATACATCAATTCCGACACTTATTGAATATATCATAAAAGAATAAAAAGTTCAAGGCCATATTTTGCCAGACAATAAGTACTATTTCATTAGGAAACTGGCACTAATTTTTTTATTTGCTTAATCTTTGAAGGATTATAAGAACCAATGGAGAAATATATACCTTATGTTAATAAAGAGAGTTCAACCGGTTTTACCCGTACTTACAAGGAGCTGCTGGTATTATGAGGGCAAAAAAGAAAAAAATGTCGTCAATTTATATATTCCCTGTATTGTTTTTTATTATTTGTCTATCATACATAATTAGATTCATGTTTTTCAGTATTGAGACTGAAATTGTAAAATATGACTCGATTGAAAATTCAATAAAGACAAAGGCATTGATTGTTAGGAATGAATCGACCACGATGCTTCCGGCAGGAGTAGAAATAAACTATACTGTCAGTGAAGGAGAAAGGGTAGCTTTAGGCAAGAAAATACTGGAAATTGTGAAGAGCGATCAGGCAGACGAAAATATATCTTTAAAAATAAAGCAATTGGATGACAGAATTCAGGAAATCAAGCAGGCTGATATCAATAACAATTTTTTTTCAAAGGACAAGGAAAAGATTGAGAATCAGATAAAGGACAGAGTTGCAGATCTCAAAAGCATTGCCAAAGCGGGAGAGCTTGAAAGGCTTGATGAAGTGAAAAACGATCTTGCTGCAAACTTATACAAAAAATCTTTGATATACGGTGAGGGAAGCTTCTTTGGAAAGAATCTGGAGCAGCTTCAAAAGGAAAAAGCTGTTTTGGAAGAAATATATAATAACAGTATTGATGTAATATATGCACAGGCTCCAGGTGTTGTAAGCCATAGCCTGGACGGGTATGAGCAGATACTCTGCATTGGAAATATTAAGGACTTCAAACTGAATAATATCAGGGAAATTATGAATTCTCTGGAGGCCGGTAATAGGGGAAATGGTCAGAACACTACGGCCGGAGTCAAAATTGTTGACAATTTTGAATGGTATATATGCAGCTTGATAAGCATCGAGCAAACAAAAGATCTGAAGCCGGGGAAAAAAATCAGGCTTAGATTTCCAGAGCTGGAAAATGCGGAGGTTAACGCAGAGGTACACGAGGTATCACAGCCTGAAGGCGGTATAAACATGGTAATAATCAGAATAAACGAGCATGTTAATGATTTTCAAAAGAAAAGAATAGCTGAGGTTGATATAATAAAGAATTATAATGAGGGTTTTACAGTGCCTGCAAAAGCACTGGTTGTCAAGGACAATATAAAGGGGTTGTATGTCCTGAAAAAGGGTATAGTGAAATTCATACCCGTTGCAGTAATGAATGAAGAAAAAGAAAGATGCCTCGTAAGGAACCTTGACAAGGAAGAACTGAACCTCAATTCGGAATATGAATCCCTAAAGATATTTGATGAAGTAATTACCACGACTGAAAGGGTTAAGGAGAATCAAGTTTTGACCGATAAAATATAGGAGGGTTGTAACCTTGCAGGAAATCAAAGACAATATTAGTGCCATATCCCGGGATATAAGCAGAATTTGTATCGAAAGAGGCATAGACCCGGATAGTATTACAATTGTAGCAGTTACTAAAACCGTAGATACCGACCGCATGAACTATGCAATAGAATGCGGGATAAGAA
>JAAYQK010000095.1 GCA_012519325.1 Gracilibacteraceae bacterium
CATATTCAATATCCACCATATTGTAGCAAAAATCGTAACAGCCGCTACAGAGTCTATTGATAGCTTTGCAACCCAAGCCATATCTACCATTTCATACAACATATCGAACATCATTCCTAGCATAGTAGGTATCGAAAGGGTCAGTATTTCTGCAAGCAGGCTTTTCTGCTCCCGTGCCTGTGTCATAAAATCCTCCATAAGTTCAGTTATATCTACATTCTACCTCTTATAAGCATTATTTTCTACATCAAATATTATGATGATGAAATGCTAAATATTGTATAATATATATGTATCTAAAAGTCCAACAAAGAGATAATAAGTAGATAAATAACAAACAAAACAGGAGGAAAACATGAAAAACATAATTATGGAAGAAATACATGCACTTAAGGAACAGCTATGCGAAATAAGCGACTACATATTAAGCAACCCGGAGTTGGGAAATCAGGAATTCAAAGCAGTTGAAAAGCTTACCTCCTTCCTCAAGTCCAAAGGGTTCTCGGTTGAAACGAATTTAATTGGCAAGCCTACTGCCTTTAAAGCGGTATATGAAAGCAAAAAGCCCGGCCCCTCAGTAGCTTTCCTCTGTGAGTATGATGCCCTGCCGGAAATAGGCCACGGCTGCGGGCATAATATGATAGGAACCATGAGCTGCGGAGCTGCGGCAGGTCTCAGCAAGGTTCTGGATGAAACAGGCGGCCGCATAGTAGTCCTTGGCACTCCCGCAGAAGAAACTGACGGAGCAAAGGTGGAGATGGCGAAAAAAGGCATATTTGAGGGTATTGATGCCGCGATGATATTGCATCCGGAGGATAAAACCTATGAAAGTGGAGACTCTTTGGCAATGGATGCCCTTCAATTCGATTTCAAGGGCAAAACAAGCCATGCGGCATCCTCACCTCATGAGGGCATTAATGCACTGGATGCCGTAATACTCACCTTCAATGGCATAAATGCCTTAAGGCAGCACGTTACACCCGATGTGAGGATACACGGCATAGTTAAGGAAGGGGGCAAAGCTGCCAATATTGTACCTGACAGGGCTGTAGCACAATTCTATATCAGAGCCGGGAAAAAGGATTATCTTAGGGAAGTGACTGAAAAAGTAAAGAATATAGCAAGAGGGGCTGCCCTTATGACAGGCGCATCCTTGGAAATAAACAACTATGAGATATCTTATGATGACATGAATACGAACATGAATATGTCTAAGGCTTTCAATGAAAACCTCAAATTGGCGGGTGTAAAAGAAATCAACGCCAGAAGGTCCAGTTACGGCTCTTTGGACATGGGCAACGTAAGCCATGTGGTTCCGGCAATTCATCCTTATATCTCCATATCGGATACCAGTTTGGTTGGCCATACGGCTGAATTCAGAGATGCAACCCGTACGGAAAAAGCACATGATTCATTGGTTAAAGGTGCATGTGCTCTTGCGCTGACAGGATATGACATTATTACGGATAAAGAGCTTCTGGAGCGCATAAAAGAAGAATTCGCCAAAACAGCCCGCTAGACTGCTCATGTGCTGGGCGCACAAGCAAGCAGCTTGACAATTTTTGCCAAGCTGCTTTTTCTCCAAATCAGTTTACTGTTAACTTCCTGAAAAGTTCTTTCGTTGCGGGGTATATCTCCCTGAATTTTTTATACTTCTGGTTGTATAATCCAACATTTGTTTCATCAGGGTCTATACTCTCAGTCACTTTTAAGAATGAAGCACAAGCTGACTCAACAGTCGCAAACCGTCCTGAGCCAACGGCTGCCAGTATTGCTGCTCCATATGCAGGCCCTTCGTCTGTGTTCAGCTTCTCTACCTTTACATTAAGTACATCTGAAATGATTTTACACCAAAGCTTGCTTTTTGCTCCGCCGCCATTGATTCTTACAATAGGGGCTCTGATTCCCATTGCTTTCATTATTTCAAAGGTATCCCTGAGGGAAAATGCAACACCCTCCAATACAGCGCGGGTTAGGTGCTTTCTCTGATGGGTCATGTTCATACCTATAAAAACGCCTCTGCAGAAAGGATCATTGTGAGGTGTTCTTTCACCCATAAGATACGGCAGATAAAATACACTATCCTCTATTGCAGCTTCCTCCGCCTCTGCCAGCAGGCCGTCAAAATTCTCCGAACCGATCACTTCTTGCGCCCACCATTTCAAGGAAGCAGCGGCTGCAAGAGTCACACCCATTTGATGATATCTCCCGTTTGCATGGCAAAAGGAGTGAAGGCTGTTCTTAGAGTCCACATGGAAATCGTCGGTTGCGACAAAAATTACTCCGGAAGTTCCCAGTGACAAAGAGCATGCTTCCGTTCCCGTAACCCCTCCTCCGATAGCTGCAACAGCCTGGTCGCCTCCGCCGATTACTACCTTAACATTATCATTCAATCCAAGCTTATCCGCCAGGTCCTTTTTCAAGAAACCGATCACCTCATAGGATTCGTACAGCTCCGGCAATTGGCTTTTTGATATTCCTAAAAGGTTTAGCATAGGCTCCGACCATTTTCTGTTTTTTACATCCAAATATAGAGTCCCCGATGCATCCGACATATCGGATGCAAATACACCGGACATTCTGTAAGCGACGTAATCCTTCGGAAGCATAATCTTCCTAATTTTTGCAAAGTTCAGAGGCTCATTTGCCTTGATCCAAAGGAGCTTAGGCGCAGTAAATCCTGTAAGAGCAAGGTTTCCGGTCCATTCGGATATTTTTTCCCGGCCGATGTCATTGTTGAGATACCTGCATTCCTTCTCCGTTCTTTGATCGTTCCAAAGAATTGCAGGCCTTATCACTTTATCTTCTTCATCAAGTATTACCAGACCGTGCATCTGGCCGCTGAAGCTTATAGCTTCCACTTCGCTTTTGTCAAGCCCCTCCAGGAGTTCCCCCAGTCCGTTTACTGTCTGTATGTACCAGTCCTCCGGGTTCTGCTCCGACCATAAAGGCTTGGGGAAGTAAATTGGATATTCCTTTACAGCCGATTTGACAACACTGCCTTTTTCGTCTAAAGCAAGCATTTTTACCGAGGTTGTTCCTATATCTATACCAATATAATACATATCCGGCTTCCCTCCGATTTACGACATATTACATCCTGATAACGGCTTTTACAACATCCTTTGCGTTGTTCACAACAAAATCAAAGGCCTCTTTAGTATTTTCAAAACTGAATTCATGGCTTACAATACCCTTGACATTGATAGTACCGCTTGCTATTGCATTTATGGCAACAGGATAGAGATTCCTGTACCTGAAAATCGTCTTGAAGGTACCTTCCTTATTCATAAGCTTCATAAAATTAAAGGGTACTTCATCCTTTGCCGTCATTCCGATCAGCACTATAGTTCCTCCGGTTTTCAGCACATCCACCGTCTGTTTGACAGTGGCCTCAGCTGCTGCCGCATCAATAACCACATGAGCCCCTTTTCCTTCGGTTATAGCTTCTATTGCCTTTAAAGGGTCTTCCTCAGCGGAATTTATAACATAGTCAGCCCCAAGCTTTTTTGCCGTTTTCAGCCTGTTTTCAAGAATATCTACAACTATCACCTTGGATGCCCCTCTTGCTTTACTTGAAAGCAATGTCACCAATCCAATACAACCCGAACCATAAATTACCACAGTGTCTCCCAGCTTAACCCCACCCTGCTCTGTCGCATGGAGGCCTACAGCCAGGGGCTCCACCAGTGCTCCCTCCACGTTTGAAACGTTTTCCGGCAGCTTAAAACACATATTCTCCGGATGTACAACATAGTTGCACAATACTCCGTGATATGGGGGTGTAGCAAAAAACTCAACCTCCGGACAAAGGTTATATTTCCCTCCTTTGCAAAGCTCACATTTACCGCAGGTTTTACCCGGCTCCAATGCCACCCGATCCCCTACGACCAGATTTTTCACTTTGCTGCCTACCTCCACAACCTCGCCGGCACATTCATGGCCCAGTATAAAATCTCCCTCAACAACAAAATCACCTATCCTGCCATGCTGGTAGTAGTGCACATCAGAGCCGCAAATTCCTACAGTATCAACCTTTATCAATACCTCATCATCCGAGACCTTAGGAACCGGTATATCTTTCCATACCATGTCATTGGTACCATGCATAAATATCGCTTTATTATTCAATTTTATCAGCCTCCTACCTTTTTGTACATGCCGTTAGCACTAAATGACTGATACGCGAATCATATGATTCGCGTATCAGCTGTTCCTACGTTCCTACTTTATTGCTCCGGCTCTCTTGTGCATTTCGATGTATTGTTGTACATTATCCTTAGTGATCAACGGGCAGTCTATATCCGTATCTATCTGCTTTTCCACACCCGTCAGAAGCTTGTTTGCCGTATCAAGAAGCTTAGTCGCAAGATCATATGCACTTTGCAGGCTTGTTGCCGTCATTGCGCCGCTTTCAATCAAGAGGCATGCTTCTGCTGTTCCGTCAACTCCATATGAAAGTATGTCCTTGAATTTCGGGTTGTCCTTTATTACTTCCAGTGCGCCTGCAGCCATATTGTCGTTCATTGAAATTATTGCATCTATTCTGTCATTTGCCTGAACCCATGTTTCCATGTAATTCATTGCTTCATCCTTGTTCCAGTTTGCAATTTCCTCTCCGACAATCGTTACATCAGGCCTCTTGTCGAAAAATTCCTTCTGCCAGCTTTCGCGTCTTGCATCAGCGTGGAAGTTTCCCGGAGGTCCGTTCAATACAACAACCTTTGCATCCTTGGGAACCTGTTCCAATGCAAGCACCGCATTAACGGCCGCCTGAGCATATGGATCCGCGTCAACCGATGAAGCTCCTTCAATTCCGCTGATACGGGCATTGGTTGTAATTGTCACGATGCCTGCTGCTACGGCTTTCTCTGCATAAGGCCTCTGAGCTTCCCCATTGTTGGGCTGAATCATGATGCAATCATATTTATTTGTGATTGCATTCTCAATGAGACCGTTTTCCGTGTCGTCGTTAGCCTGGCCGTCAAATACGTCCAGCTTGATATTGTCATACTTTGCCGCTTCCTCTTTTACCGCATTTGCCAGCCATGCCGCAAAGGAGTCTGCCTGTGCCCTGGCAATATATGCAACCCTGTAGACCTTTTCGCCTGTTTCAGACTCCTCCGGTGCTTCAGTTGCTGCCGGTGCCGGTTGACTGCAGCCGGCCAGTATTGAGGCCATCAATGACACGACCAGAAAAGCTACTAACCACTTTTTCATACATCTTCCCCCTTTAGTTTTATTATCTATATAGATTTCTCTATATTAGACTGTTTGACTTCGGCAAATCCATGCTTGCGTTTTGTCCTCACAGTTTTTGCTTGTATGTCGTAAATAACTGCAAGAGCTATAATTGCACCTCTCACAATCTGCTGCAGGTATGAGTTTACTCCGGCCAGAACCATTATGTTGTCCAGAAATCCTACAATAAAAGCACCGGCCAGCGTTCCTCCCGCAGTACCTATGCCTCCCGTAAAGCTTGTTCCTCCTATGACTGCCGCTGTGAGAGCTTTGAATTCATAGCCTTGTGCACCATTGGGCATGCCGCCGTTTACACGGGACATAAACAGAACACCTGCTATTCCGACCAATATTCCATTATAGACGAAAGCCTTCATCTTTATTCTTTCGACATTGATGCCCGATGCATTGGCAGCCTCCTCATTTCCTCCGATTGCATATATTGATCTCCCAAAAACCGTATTTCTTAAGATATACCAGGTAATAAGCAGTACTATAATCATAAAGATCGCCGGTGCAGGAATTCCCATTATCCTTCCCTGCCCGAATATTATATAATTTCCTATCTGATAGATATTCTGGCCGTTAGTATACATGAGAGCTGCTCCCCGGGCCATTGTCATCATTGCAAGAGTAGCGATAAAAGGCGGTGTCTTGAATTTGGTAATCATTATTCCATTTAATATATTGCATACAACGCCGACTACTATTGCAACAATAAAGGCGATAAGAAGCGAACCTGTCATTTTATATGAGGAAATGGAAAGTACACCTGCCAGCGCAAGCACCGAGCCTGAGGATAAGTCCAGCATCCCGCTGATTATCAGCACCGTCTGTCCAAAGGCCAGAATTGTTCCCACTGAAATCTGTGCGGAAATGTTTTTCAGGTTTTCTGCGGATACAAAATTTTCATTTGCCATCCAGCTAATTATAAATAGGGCTGTAAGTACAAAATAAATGCTGTATTTACTCCTTATATCAGACCACAGTTTGCTTTTATTGTCTGTACTCATGCAATATCAACCCCCTTTTGTCTTTTTACCGCTGTGGCATAGGCCATTATTTTTTCCTGGGTGAATTCATCTCTGTTCAAAACTCCGGTGATTTTTCCCTTTGCCATAACATATATTCTGTCACACATCATAATTAATTCAGGCAGTTCCGAGGATACCATTACCAGTGCCTTACCCTGCTTTGCCAGTGCCGCCATCAGCTTATATATCTCGCTTTTCGCTCCTACATCAATACCCCTGGTCGGCTCATCCATTATGAGGATATCCGGGTCGGTAACCATCCATTTTGCTAGTATTACCTTTTGCTGATTGCCTCCGCTTAGTGCCTCGGCAGTGGTTTCGTAGTCAGGTGTTTTTACATTCATACTCTTACACACCTCATCCACCTTACGATTTTCCTCATCTGCATGAAGCCTTCCGCTGTATATGAACTTTTTCAGGCTGGATAGAGTTACATTTTCCTTTACACTGCGAACCGGAATAATGCCATAACGCCTTCTATCCTCTGAAAGCATGACCATTTTTTTATTGATACTGTCATTGACATTATTAATCTCTACCTTCTCGCCTTTGATTGTGATTTCTCCGGACCAATAGGGGTCAAGTCCGAACAAGGCACGCATGACTTCTGTTCTGCCGGCTCCCATAAGGCCTGCAAAACCGACAATTTCACCTTCATGTACATCAAAGCTTATGTTTTCAAACCTTTCGGCAGTCAGCCCCTTAACCTGAAGCACCTTTTCTCCCGGCTCGATTTTCTCCTTTGTAAAACCGCTTTCCAGCTTTCTTCCAACCATCTGAGTAATTACAGTTTCCAAGTCATAAGCATCTCTCGGCCTGGTATCAACCACACATCCGTCCCTTAACACGGTTATTTCATCCGCTATCCTGAATATTTCATCCATTTTGTGGGATATGTATATTATGCTGGTACCCCGTTTCTTAAGCTCATTTATTTTGCCGAAAAGAACTTCAATCTCATTCTGAGTTATTGCTGAAGTAGGCTCATCCATAATCAAAATGTCAGAATTATTGGAGACAGCTTTAATAATTTCAAGCATCTGTATGTCGGAAATCGATAATTCCTTCAGTTTTGTTTTCGGATCATAATTGAGGTTCTCTTTCTCCAGCAGCTCTTTTGTATGCTTTCTGATTTCTTTCCAGTTGACCCTTCCATACCTGTCCCTCGGCCAGCTGCCGATGAAAAGGCTTTCTTCTATGGTCATTTCAGGTACATAGTTAAGTTCCTGAAATATCATGTATATGCCTAAGCTTTTCGCCTGGATCGGATTTCTGATATCCACAACCTTTTCATCAATCAATATTTGGCCTGAGTCCTGCTTGTAAATTCCGTTAATAATCTTCATCAATGTGGATTTACCTGCGCCGTTTTCGCCGCAAATGACATGAACAGTACCTTTTTTGACAGCAAAATTGATATTATTTAATGCTTTGACTCCAGGAAATGATTTCTCGACATTGGAAACTCTTAATTTAATATCCAGATCCATAGTCTAAAAATTCCTCTCTTGCATATTCTTTTGGCCAAACCTATATGTCCTCTTTATCTCAATAATAGTGATTTGCATGTATCATATAAACATCCTAAGTTATGACAATTGCGTACTATATTGCTCAATAACTAAAGATTCAGACTCGGGCATAAATTTTTTATACCGGATTAATATTTTGATGCACTATATTAAGAAAAAGAAAAAGCCCCTTTTTCATCGGGGGCCGGAAATCCTTTTCCTGTATTCCATAATTGTCATGCCTGTAATTTTCTTGAATACCTTACTGAAGTATTGCTGATTGGAGTATCCTACTTCTTCGTAAATCTCTTTTACCCTGTTATCCGGTTCCAACAGCAATTTTTTTGCTTTTTCGATTCTGAGCTTATTTATGTACAAGGACATATTCTCTCCTGTTTCCTTCTTAAAGGTGCTGCATAAATAATGCTTGGAAAGATGCAGCTCCCTGGCTACATCCTTCAGGGATATTTTTCTGTCATAGTGATAGTTCAGGTAGTTGATCGCTCTGTTTACCAGCAGTTTGGAGTTTACGCATTGCATATGCTTGATTCTGTCGATAACTTTGTCTGTAAAATCAACAAGAAGCTCGATTATATCCCTTAAATTGTCGGAGCTTTCAACCTTATAGTGGTAGTAATCATAGTTCTTAAACATATTGCATTCTTCCAGAAAAAATCCGTAGTTGCTGAAAATATCCCCTATAAGGCCGGTATAAAATATTCTTACTATATTGGGATTTACACTGTTTTGCTCGAAGAAGCATCCTGCTTCATTAATCAGTGCCCTTGCATGCCCGATGTTTTCCTCTCCGATAGATTCAATAATCCTTCTGTTATACATTTTCTTCAAACCGAAAACATTAGGTTCTGCAATACTTATGCTGCCAATATCCGAAATAAAGGAGGATTCTTCATTTTTGTAAAACAAAATCTGCGCCTTCCCAATGAAATCCTTGTATACAGCCGGGCTTTCTTCAAAATCCTTAAAAACCTCCGAAAAAACGACATTAAGAGTACAGTCGAAATACTGCCTTACCAAACCGGCTGCCGATGTAAAAACTCTCCTTATTCCGGGTTCATTGATTTCGGGTGACGATAACAGGAATACATACTCCCTGGCATGATAATTCAGTACATATTCAATATTATTTTCTGCAAACAAATCTATAAGAATATTTAGTACGGCATTGTCGGTCTGCTTCATCGGGTTAAACTCCCCTGGCGCTTCACTTGAAACCTCTCTGATTGAAACGCATGCAAAGGCCAGCTTTGATTCAAGAACAGGAAATTCAATACTTTTGCACCGTTCCGTCAAATCCGGATCCAATTTGAAATTAGATTTAACCATGTCAACAAAAATTGCTCTTTTTACATAATTTATATTCATCAGATCTTTAGCTTGAATGTGCTTTTCTTTATAATAAGCATCGATTTCCTTTTTTACCGACTGCATTACTGCAACAAGTTCTTCATCTTCTACCTCAGATTTCAGGATGTAATCATCCGCTCCAAATTTTAATGCCTTTCTGGCATAGGAAAACTCGTCATAGCAGGTAAGCACCAGTATTTTTACATTTTTATTCTCCTTTCGCACCTTTTCAACCAGCCAAAGTCCGTCTTTTTTGGGCATTTTGATATCTGTTATGATTACATCGGGCATATATTTCTTATATTGTTCGTATCCCTGCTCTCCGTTCGGTGCTTCCGCCACAACCGTAAAGCCATTGGCTTCCCAGTCAATGGTTGTTTTAAGTCCAACCCTTACCAGCACTTCATCATCAACAATAAGAACCTTATACATACAAGCCCCCCCGTTTTCTCAATAACGATTCCGAGTAAGCATATGCAACCTAACTAATCACCGGTAATACAACAATAACCTTGGTACCTTTCCC